>CALFKA010000117.1 GCA_937880545.1 uncultured Clostridia bacterium
CCGAAACCTAGGCGCCGGAAATATAGAGAGAGCCCGAAAGTATTTTCGCACGAGCTTTGGGCTCAATCTCGTCCTTGGACTTATTGTCATTGTTGTCGGTCTTCTCTCCATAGAGACGATTATTGATCTGTTCGGATCGACTGTGGAGATGAAGGAACTTTCTCTGAGTTATCTGCGTATCGTCTTATTTGCTGCACCGGCTCAGATGTTTGTCATGAATTCTCATCACATCCTCCGAGGAGAGGGGAAAGCCCTTCATTCGATGATCGCCCTCATGCTGGGAGCCTTCACCAATATCTTCCTCGATGCCCTCTTCATCGTCTATTTCCGCTGGGGAGTCGAAGGTGCGGCTATTGCTACGGTCATCAGTCAATATGTCTCCGTCATCTATATGAGTTGGCTGTATTACAGCGGCAAAAGCACGATTGGCGAGTATCCTCATCGCATCCGCTTTAACCCGGAAATCATCAAGGATATCTTCGCTATCGGTCTGCCCACTTTTCTGCGAAACGGCAGTGCGTCGATTATCGCCGTCTTCGTCAACATGTCACTGGCGATCTATGGGGGTGACCTGGCCATCAGTGCCTACGGGACCGTCAACCGGTTGATCTTCTTTGTGACCATGCCAGCAGTCAGTCTGGTGCAGGGTATGCAGCCTATCGCCGGTTACAACTATGGCGCGGGCAATCTGCGACGCTTAATAGAAGTTGTAAAAAAAGCGCTCACATGGAACACTATGTTGTTGACGTTTTCCACCGCCCTTATGCTGATTTTTAATGAGCAGATTATATACCTGTTCAGTCGTGAGGCTGACTTTATCGCACAGACCAAAGAAGCTTCCTGGTTCCTGTTTGCCATGGTGCCTGTACTAGGTTTTCAGTTCATCAGCAGTTCTTTCTTCCAGTCGCTCGGCCAACCGCGTCCGGCACTGATGATCACCTTGGCTCACCGGGTTCTTGTCTTTCCACCACTTCTTTGGCTTCTGCCACAGACAGGCCTTGGCCTCATTGGCGTCTATCTTGCCTTTCCAATCGCTGACCTGGTCTCAAGCACTATTGGTGGTCTTCTTCTGCGTGAAAAACTCAAGTCTCTGCGCAGAGAAATTGCCTTATTAGAGGATTAGTTTGAAAACCTCTTCTATTGGCTGACCCAGCAGGATGGACCCACTTCTGGAAAAACTGGCAGGGTCCCCGCTGACAAAGTACGTTACCGAACCACCTCCTTTGTTTCGAAGGAGGTTTTCTCTTTTCAGTAACTCTCTTGCTTCTTCTGCAAGCGCTTTCGCCGGATCAATCAGTGTGACGCCCGGAAGAACTTCTTGTATGAGATGGGCTAGCCCTGGAAAGTGAGTGCAGCCTAAAAGCAACTTTGAAGGCGGATTCTCGGCAAAATCAAGGAGATCTTCTCTGACAATCTCCCTTGCTTTTTGAGAATCGGTATCCCCTGCCTCGACAAGTGTCACAAAACGCTGCGCAGCCAAGGAAACAACATCAATACTCTCATCAAGGGTTTTTATTGCTTCCGGATAGGCACTGGAGCGGATCGTGGCCGTTGTCGCCAAAACACCCACTCTTTCCCCGCCGCTTCCTTCGGCTAGCGCACGAGAGCCGGCGCCGATAATACCTAGAACCGGAACTTCTCTCATGACTTCCTTTACAGCATCTAAGCTAAAGACCGTGGCTGTATTGCAGGCAATGATGAGGAGCTTCACTTCTTGCTCTTTAAAGTACTCCGCAATCTGTCTTCCGTATCCAGCAATCTCCTCCGCCGTTTTTTCTCCATAGGGAACATGGAGAGTGTCTGCAAAGTACAGAATATCCTCTCCCGGAAGAAGTTCTCGGAAGGCGCGAAGGACGCTAAGGCCTCCCACGCCCGAATCAAACATGCCGATCGGTCTTGTGTTCAAAATATTCATGTTCTCAGTATAGCCCCACTAAGTAAAATTACAAAGAGTTTTATGGCGTTCCAATATACCAGGAAGCCCGGGTGTCGACATCGAGGACACGCACATGCGAGAAGCACTTGGAGAAACTTTCGACTTCCTTCTGCTTCTTCGTACAATCCTTCATCTCTTTTTCTACAATCTTTATAAATCGAAAATAATCTCCTCGCTCCAGCCACTCGGCGATATTGGTGATCACGGAGCGCTTCTGATTGTAGTCATGAATGATGACCAGGTGCTTGCTCACCCGCCCCATTTCTGCGTACATTTTGCGCCTCTCTTCAGGAGAAAATCCGTGTGCCACATAAGAGGCAAAGGAAACATCAAATGACTTGTCTTCAAAGGGCAGCCGATCGAGGACACTCCCGCGCACAAACGTCACCTTCTTATTAGCGGACTGTTTCTTAGCCACGCGCAGCATGCCCACTGCCGGCTCTACTCCTGTGACATCCAGACCTGTTTCACTTAGGACGGAAGCCAAAGCACCAGTTCCGCTACCTACATCCAGCACAGAGGTATAGTCGTTGGGATCAAACACCTCTTTTACTTTGGTCAGAATGTCTCTGTAGTATCGTCTCTGAAATTGATAAAAGAGACCATAGACAGGGGATATGACATTAAACAGCAGGTCACTGCGATTTTTCTTCATGATGCTTCTCCAAAAACTCATTTCCAGGGACGGTTACTCATCTATACCCCCATTTTTCGTTCAACTGTCCATCAATAACGGTTGCATCACAGTACACATTGGCGTATGATAATGATATTAGACCCCCCCTCCCCGGGGGTAGGAGGTAATATGAAAAAAGTACTGATTGTCGGCGGGGTTGCCGGCGGCGCCAGCGCAGCCGCCAGACTTCGAAGAGGAAGCGAAGATCTAGAAATAATTCTCTTTGAAAAGGGCCCCTACATCTCTTATGCAAACTGTGGCCTTCCCTATTATCTGGGCAGCGTCATTGAAGAAAGAGAAGAACTGCTTCTCCTCACACCGGAAGAAATGTCGGAGCGATTCCGCATCGATGTGCGCACACAAAACGAAGTGCTTCACGTTGACACAGACAACAAACAAGTGGAAGTGCTCAATCATACGACAGGTGAGAAGTATCAGGAAAGCTTTGACTCCCTGATTCTTTCCCCCGGTTCTACACCGCTTCGTCCACCGATCCCGGGAATGGAATCCGAGGGGATCTTTACTCTCTGGACCGTACCGGATGCGGATCAGATCTATGATTACATCGCAAAGAAACAGCCCAAAAGAGCTGTCGTCGTCGGCGGTGGGTTCATCGGACTTGAGATGGTGGAAAACCTCGTGCACAGAGGAATCCATGTCACGCTCATTGAGCGTCTCGAGCAGGTCATGGCGCCCCTTGATAAAGAGATGGCGGAGTACCTCCATCACCACCTGAGACAAAAAGGAGTTGATCTGCGCCTGGCGGCTGCCGTAGAGTCCTTTGAGAAGACACCCAGCGGCAACGCTGTCCTCTTGGAGGGCGGCGAAAAAGTAGAGGCGGAACTCATCCTCCTCTCCCTGGGTGTTCGACCCCAGACACAGCTTTTCAAAGACAGCGGTCTTGCCATTGGAGAGCGCGGGCATCTGCTGGTAGATGAATTCTTCCGCACCAACGTTCCCGATATCTATGCGATCGGTGATGCCGTCGCCGTAAAAGAACTTATAACACAGACCGAGGCTTTTGTGCCGCTTGCAGGACCCGCCAACAAGATGGGTCGCCTAGTCGCCGACACGATCCTCGGGCGTCCTGTCCCCTATCCCGGCACTCTCGGTACGTCCATTGCCCAGGTCTTTGATCTCTCCGCCGGCTCCACGGGACTTGGTGAAAAGACTCTCGCTAGACTTGGAAAAAAACGAGGAGAAGACTTCCTCTTTGTGCAGTACACGGGACCCGCACATGCCAGTTACTACCCGGGAGCCATCGATATGCAGGTTAAAATGTACTTTGAGCCTTCCGGAAAACTTCTGGGCTTCCAAGCGGTAGGTATGGGCGGTGTGGATAAACGCGTCGATATCTTTGCCGCACTCTTGCAAAAGGGTGGAACCGTTCAGGACCTCAAAGAACACGAACACGCGTATGCGCCTCCCTATGACTCTGCAAAGGGAATCCTGAATCAGCTTGGATTTATGGCTGACAATGTTCTTCAAGGCAAATCAAGACCTGTCTTTGCACAGGATTTTGAAGAGTTCAAGGATGCTTTCCTCTTGGATGTCCGAGAAGAAGACGAACTGTTGATTGGAGATATTCCGGGCAGCCTCAACATTCCTCTCGGTCAACTCCGTCACCGACTGGGCGAACTCCCCAAGGACAAGCCGATCGTCGTCAACTGCGCCATCGGAAAGCGCGGTTACTATGCAGAGCAGATTCTCAGAAACAATGGATTTGAGGATGTCAGCTATTTAGCGAGCGGCTATCGTGCCTATGCTAATCTCTTTGATGAGAATCCTCCCTTTATGCTCGAAGAGCCCGCACCGGCAGTGACCTCTGCACCTGTTGCATCACTCCCCACTACTCCGGACCTTTCCGGAGCCAAACTCTTGAGACTGGAAGGCCTGCAGTGCCCCGGTCCCATTATCCGCCTCGCAAAAGCAATGGAAGAAGCAGAGGAAGGAACCGTCTTTGAAATCCGTGCCACTGACCCCGGACTCCTTCGCGACCTTCCGGTCTGGGCAGAGAAGACCTGCAATCAGTGTATTTCAGCGGAGATGAAAGAGGGGAAAATCACTGCCTTCGTCCGCAAGGGAACCGAATCCGCCACTTGCGAGGTAGCTCCTACCTTGGGAAATGACAAGACGATCGTCTTGTTCTCGGGAGATCTCGACAAAGCAATCGCCGCTCTGATCATCGCTAACGGTGCCCTCTCTATGGGCAGAAAAGTCACTATCTTCTTTACCTTCTGGGGCCTCAACGCCCTCCGAAAGACAAAGAAGGTCAAGGTCAAGAAACCTGCCATGCAGGAGATGTTCTCGAAGATGATGCCCAGAGGCACAACCAAGATGGGTCTTAGCCGCATGAACTTCCTGGGGCTTGGACCCAAGATGATCCGAAAGATCATGGAAGACAAGTCGGTCGACTCACTTGAAGAGCTCCTCGTTCAGGCGCAGGAAAATGGCGTACGCCTCATCGCCTGCAACATGAGCATGGACCTCATGGGAATCACGGAAGCCGAACTCATTGACGGAGTAGAACTCGGTGGCGTCGCCACGTACCTCGGTGCAGCGGAAGAGGGCGACACCAACCTGTTCATCTGATGCCCATGGATAAGAAAAAAGACATTGTCAACCGACTGAGGACATTGCAGGGGCATATCGGAGGCATTGAGGCGATGGTGGAAAAAGACGAAAGCTGCGATGCCATCATGCTTCAACTCCGTGCCCTCAGCTCTTCCCTCAAACGCCTCCAATACAAAGTGCTCAGCGTCTATGTCGATGAGTGCCTGGAAGCCGAAGACGGCAAGAAGAAACTTCTTCGAATGCTCGACTACGCCGGTCGGGACTAGACAACAGCGTTTATTGCTTGAAGATGCCCTGTTTCTGACGGGGCATCTTTTTATCCTGTGGTCACTTTGACACCCACTTGATTATTTCTTAGAATAAAATGAACGAAAAAAACACAAGCTTCACACAATGTATATTTCTTGGCAATGGCAAAAGGAGAAGCTGCGAACCGGCCGGAAGACCTGGACCACTTCCGGGAAGAGCTCACACTTCTTTATCCAAAGTTCTACTCTGTCGCTACGGTGGCCGATGACTATGAGTGGATCAGCGCCCCTGTCGAGCAGATCTCCCAGTTGGCCGATTGTGTGCTGATCGTGACGATCGGTGCCTCTATCAGTATCCTTTCTCTTGTCGTCCTCCTCTTTCCCTATATGCCGGCTCTTTCTCTGAGTTTCGCTTTACCGACTTCACCACAGAAGACGTCATCGATGCGTATGAGATTCGCCTTACTCCTTCCTATGTCTTGTTTTACTCTCTTGTAAGTCTTATTACCATTCTTCTCTCTACTCTGCTCCCGACTCTCTACACTCTGATGCTCAACCCTAAGAAATTTCTCATGTAATCTGAAAACATGGTGAATTCTTAAGGAATTCTAATCTTCTCTTAAGAATTACTCTCTATAATCTATAGCACCAGCTATCATCTCACTTACTAGGCAGCCTTAGACCTCTAACGGAGGAGGAAGGAAATATGAACTACCGGAAACGTGCCTGGCTGAGTATCACAAGAAGGAAAGGCAAAACACTTCTCCTTTTGATGATCATCCTCATACTTGGAAGCGCCATCGGTGGGGCTATCTCTATCCGTCTCGCTTCCGACAAAGTCGACGAACGCGTAAGATCAAAGATGGGCCCTGCCCTCACCATCGGATATGATCACGAAAAAATCAATCAGGACCGCAAAGAAAATCCTGAGGCTCCTATTACGTGGCAACTTCCTGATACAGATGTTCTGGAGGGGATAGGAAAAAGTCAATACGTGAAGTACTACGAGTACTCCCTCAGGACAAGTGTAGGCTCCAAAGAGATGAAGCCTTACATACCGGCTTATTTTCAGAATGAAGCTAATGAGGAAAAGAAAGACAAACCGGGCGATAATATACATCCATTCTCTCTCAATGGTGTCTCGCGCTCGTCCTTCATTGATATGGAAGAGGGGAAGAGCAGCCTGATTAGTGGTCGACTCTTTACAGAAGAAGAGATGATTGCCGGAGCGCCGGTCGTACTGATCAGCAAGAAGCTGGCGGATCTCAATCAGATTCGCGTAGGAGACTCCCTTAGTTTCCAGGCTTCCGTCTTCGATTTCTCCCAGTCAGATTCTGAGAAAGAATTCTTTCCTATCCTTCAGACACTGGAGACAGCAGCAGAGGTCATTGGCCTCTATGAGACACATCTCCAGGAAGCCACCACTGACAGCAGGGGAAATGTAATAGAAGACCCTTGGGGACACGCGTTCCAGGACCAAACCACTGCCAATACACTTATTGCTCCCCAACAATTCGTATCCAATTTTGACAAGTTGCACGTACAGACGTATGCCGAGATCTATAAAGACAAGCCTGAGCACCAGAGGAGAGCGGAAGAATACCAGTCACTCTTTATCCTAAAAGATCCTGCGGACTTGGAGTCGTTCATCACAGAAAACGAAGTGCTCCTTCCTCCCTATAATCGCTTCGTCTCCTCACTTGATAACTATAAGCTCATCGCAGGCCCACTGGAGCAGGCGAAGAAACTCTCTGAGTATACATTGATCGTCACCGTCGCCGCTGCCGTCCTGATCATCAGCCTGGTTGTCGTCCTCTCATTAAGAGATAGAAAGCACGAGCTGGGCATCTATCTCTCCCTGGGTGAGAAGAAGAGCCTGGTCATCCGGCAGATTCTCCTAGAGACGCTTCTCATCGCTGTTCTGGGAATTGCTCTGTCTGTCTTTACGGGGCAGATGTTAGCAGGACTTCTCTCCACCAAAATGGTGCAAAACGAGCTGGATCAAACAGGAAAAGAGAGCGCTGCCGGATGGATCGTCTATGATAAGGGGATCTCCGCCACCTACATGAATGTAGATTTCTCCATCAAGGATATTCAAGACGCTTATGGCATTAGACTCTCCCCCGGATACATCGCCGTTTACAGTCTGATTGCGCTCGGAATCATCCTGCTTGCCTCGCTCGCTCCCATGTGCTACATCCTGAGACTCAACCCAAAGAAGATCCTGATGGGATTGTAAATCGCCCCTTCCAAACGACCGATACAAAAGGACATCGATGAATGTTGCGACACAAGCCTGACTAAGCGTTATGTGCCACATGGGAGAGTCCTTGCCCCCCTAGTGATCATCGCTGTGATTCCAGGCAGTCGGTAGCAAAGAAGCCGGGGACTCAGACAGCTTCCTTATCACCTGGGAGGGGAAGCCGCAGACTTCATCAATAGCTCCCTCACAACGGAAGATGTGCTGAGTGGGTACTGATCTGACTTTCCCCTAATACTCATCGTCTTTTACTTGGAGGGACTCGTGACGATGAACCCATCTCTACATCGTATGACCCCAAGCAGAGGTGGTTTATGTGATGAGTTTTTAGAAAGAGAAACATAGACTTGTCGGTGCTCTTTTCCCTTTTTTCATATGCCAGAACATAAATTGCTACTTTCTTGACATATGGAGGCGAAATAAGTACACTCAAGGCCAGAGGAGATTGAAATTTCGACGAATTATCGTGTTGGAATAATATTAACTTTTTGAACTGACAGGACGAAATCGTCTTCTCAATTGTTTCCTTTTCAGGTGACCATCTCTTCGTTTGAACCGATGATCGTCTGAGGATATACTGGAGGTTAAGACAGTTATATGTCTGTGATCAAACAGATATCTGCCATAATTATGAAGATTGCGGGTATTCACAACCCGGAAGAAAGGAATGACTCATGAGTTTTCTCAAGCGCGCCTGGTTGAGCATCACGCGAAGGACAGGCAAATCACTGCTACTTCTGCTGATCATCTTGATCCTCGGCAATGCCATTGCAGGGGCTATTTCCATTCAGCAGGCCTCACGCAATGTAGAACGAAAGATCAAGGCCGATATGGGTGCTGCCGCCACCATCCGAATCGACTTTGAGGAGTATGAAAAACTTGCGCAGCAGTATCAGGACAATCCGGAAGATATGCCCAGACCTGAAAATCCCACGCCCGAACTGTTCCAGACAATTGGAAGCAGCCCCTATGTCAAGTACTACGATTACTCAACGGGCACCAGCGTCGGTTCTTCCTCCTTGGAAAAGTTTGTTCCGCAATACATTAAAGAGCAGATGGAACAGCAGGCCGGCTGGATGGAGAGTGACTGGGAAAAATACTATAAATTTACACTCCGCGGGGTGCAGTATTACAAGCTGTTGCCGATCGAGGAGGGCCGCCTGAGCCTCTCCGGCGGACGCGTCTTTACTGAAGATGAAATCAGCAAAGGGGAAGCGGTCGCCATTATCTCAAAAAGTCTGGCCGAAGCCAATCACATCAATATCGATGATACTGTCGTGATGACCAACTATGTCATGGACTTTCAGAATGTCGATACCAATACTGGTATGCCCGCTGTCGCTAATGAATTTGACTATGCCGTCAAAGTCATCGGTTTGATAGAGGAAGTAAAAGCTCCCACTCCCCAAGGGAATCAGAAGCCAAACGACGGGGACAAGTGGAACCAAGCGTATATGGAGCAGCAATTTGCCAATACCGTCTACGTGCCAAACGGTTTTGCCGCAAAGATCAATAAGGATGCTACGCAAGCGAACATGGAAGCCAATCCCGAGCAATACGAAGGCGTGGATCCGAAGGATATAAATCGTGTCTGGTATTTCGATCCGGTCTACATCATCGATGACCCGGACAATCTCGAACGTTTCAAAGAAGAAAGCGCGCCGCTCCTACCGGACATGTATATAGTGGCCACAACGGCGGATAACTATAAAAATATCTCTGCACCTGTCGAGCAGACGACAAAAATGGCCAACTATATCCTGATCGTCGCCGTCGTCGCTTCCGTTTTGATCATTACTCTCGTGGTCCTTCTGTTCCTTCGCGATCGCAAGCACGAGTTGGGGGTCTATCTCTCCCTCGGCGAAAAGAAGGGCAAAGTTGTGGGACAGATAATTGCAGAAGTCCTGATTATCGCCCTCCTGGGAATTACGCTCTCAGTCTTTACCGGTAATCTCGTCGCCTCAGGTCTGTCAAGCTCGATGATCCAGGCACAGATGGAAAAAGAAGCACAGAACAATCCCTGGGGACCGACCATCAATATGGGAAGCGGTGATGTCAATGACTTTTTGAGCAGCAAACTCACCATGCAGGATGTCGTCGGCGCGTATCAGATTCGATTGACACCTACGTATATTCTCGTGTTCTTCTTGGTAAGTCTGGGCACCATCGCCCTATCAACCCTTGTGCCGATGTTCTATATCGTGCGCCTCAACCCGAGAAAGATCCTGATGTAGAGGAGGAATCATGCCTATTCTTGAGACCAAAAACCTGACGTATTACTACCAGGACGGAGAGTCCCGCCGCTACATCCTCAATGATGTCGACGTTTCCTTCGAAAAGGGAAAATTCTACACCATCTGGGGACAATCCGGCTCCGGTAAGACCACCTTTCTTGCCATGATCTCCGCACTGGATGAGCCGCAGGAAGGTCAGATCCTCTTCAACGGTTCAGATATCAAACAGCTAGGCTACGAGAGCTACAGACGCAACCGCATTGGCATTATCTTTCAGAGCTACAACCTCATCCCTTACCTGAGTGCTGTGGAGAATGTCCTGGTGGCCATGTCCATCACAGAAAACCCCCTACCGGACAGGGAGAAAGAAGTCGCCTACAACCTGCTCGACTACATCGGCATCAGTCGCTCCAAAGCTGACCGCAGTGTCACCAAGCTTTCCGGCGGTGAGCAGCAGCGCGTGGCCGTCGCCAGAGCGCTCTCCACCAATGTCGAGATCATTCTCGCGGATGAGCCGACCGGCAACCTCGATGAAGCCATGGAGCAGGAAATTGTCGATATTTTCAAGAAGTTGGCGCACGAACACGACAAATGTGTCATCGTCGTCACCCACTCCAAAGAAATTGCCGAACAGAGTGACGTCATTCTTCACTTACACAAAGGGGCCTTAAGATCGTATGAGTGATTTCCTATCTAAATTTACCCTTGATCAATACGCCGACATGGTGAAAAAAGAGGAGAAGGAGAAGGCAGAAGGACTTGTCTCGGAAGAGACACCAAAAGCCCAACGCCTACCCGACAATATTGAAGACGAAGACTTTGTTCCCCCTGAGCCGGAAGTCACCGCTCCAAAGCCTGAGCCCGAAGCCGAACCCTCGGCAGAACCCGTCATCTCCTCTACCGAGGATGTGCCGGATGAGCCGGTTCGCACAGAAGCTCTGCGAGTCGAAGAGGTCGACGCCCCTGCGCCACCTCCCGCGGGACCTCCCACCCCTCCTCCGGAACCGGAAAAGACGAGAAGAACACCTCCACCGGCCAGACACACCTATGCCGATGAAGAGACCGTCATCGATCCTTCCTATAAAGGAAAACAGCGCAGGAAATACATCATACTGTCTGTTGTCGGTGTCCTACTTCTTCTGCTTCTGGCCTTTGGAATCTATCGATTCACGCATGTGCGTATGCCTGATTTCACCGGAAAGAATGTCTCTGAAGCCAGGGTATGGGGTGCACAAAACCGCGTTGAGTTCCTCCTCAATCAGGAGCACAGCAAAGAAAATGCTGTCAACACCGTCATCAGTCAGTCCGGCACAGAGAACAAGATGGTCCGAAAGGGCTCGACCGTCACTCTGGTGACTTCGCTGGGAGCCGATCCTGATGAGCACATCCCCCTACCTGCCTTTGATACCTTCTCAGTAGAGCAAGCGAGGCAGTGGGCGGAAGAAAACCAGGCCAATAACTTCTCTGTCGTCAATCAGTACTCTGATACGGTAGAAGCCGGACGCTTCGTCTCTCTCAATATCACCGATAAGAGTGTCACACCGGAGACGTATAAGAGAAAAGACACAGCCATCGCCTACTTCTCCCGAGGACCCGAGGTCTTTGAAAAGAACATCGCCGTTCCCGAATTTGTAGGAAGAGCGAGAGCGGAAGTGGATAATTGGGTAAACTCCAACTCCATTCAGCTGACAGTCAAAGAAGTGACTAGTAATTCAGTAGAAGCCGGACAGGTCATATCACAGTCGGTGCCCAAAGGAGAAAAAGTCGCAAAGAACGATCCCTTTGAAATCACCGTTTCTCTCGGACAGCCGATCATCGTACCCGACTTCCACGACTACAATATGACCAACGCCGGAGAAGTCACCGGTGTCACACCTGTCGTCCATACAAGGTATAATGACCTGATCCCCTATGGGAAACTTATCAGCCAGTCGCTCCTTCCCGGTACCAAACTCTCGGATAAGGATAACAAGAGCGTTGTCGTCGTCTACTCCCTCGGACTCCCCTATCTCAAAGACTTACGAGACACCAATGAAGGGGAACTCCAGAAATTTTTCTTTGAGGAGTTCCAGAGTAAGGGCGCCAATGTCACTTATACGGTGAGATATATCAAGTCTCATCAGCCGAAAGGAACTGTCATCTATCAGAGCACATATGAATCCCTGATTCCCCTGACGTTTAATGTCAGGCTGACCGTCAGCCTGGGAGACGGGACCTCCGATGACCCGACAGTTGATCTTCCCGAAGGGAAACCCAAAGACTGATTCCACAGCAAACCGCCTCTCCTTACATAGGATAGGCGGTATTTGTTTCCGATGGATTCCTTTTTTCATCGAGCGTAAAGCTTAGAGAAGTCAAAAAGAAAAAGCAGTAGAAAAGAGCACAGAAACAAACGTCACTGTGCTCTCACTCTTTTGATCAGATATATGCCGGCAAAAATTAGCCCGTTTAGTAGAACGATTGTGGCGCCGGTGGGGGTGTTGAGTACAAAGGAGAACATGATACCTCCAAGTACACAGATCAGGGATACCAGCACACTCAAAAGAAGCGTCATGTGAAAACTTCTCTTCAGTTGCAGGGCTGTGATTGCCGGAAAGATAATCATACTGGAGATCAACAGGGTGCCCACCATACGAATACCTAAAAGAATCGTCACACTGGTCAGAAGGGCCAGGAGTTGGTTCAGTAGGCGGGTGTTGAGCCCAAGAGTGCGCGCATAGTCTTCATCATATGTCAGCACGATCAACTCGGTATGGAAAAAAGCGATCGCTGCCACGACACCGACGCCCAGAATGACACTCACCCAGACCTCGAGCGGGCGGATGACGAGGATAGACCCGAAGAGGTAGCTGTTGAGATCGACTCCGAAACCTCCCTTTAACGAGGAAAGGAAAATACCCAGCGCAACAGAGAAGCTCGACACCAGCCCGATGGCTGCATCAGCGTGAAGTTCATTTCTCTCACTCAAGTGCATGATGAGAAGCGAGGCGCCGATGACAAGGGGCAGGGAGAACAGAAGAGGAGTGGCTCCCAGTACAAGAGCAATTGCCACAGAGGCAAAACTCACATGGGCCAGTCCATCTCCGATCATCGAGTAGTGCTTGAGGACGAGAAAGACACCAAGAAGTGCCCCGCTGATGCCGATGAGAGTACCTACAATGAGGGCGCGAATCATGAACTCATACTGGAAGAGGCTGAGGATATTCATTCATGCCTCCAGCAGTACTGGTGCTGCGAAGCTTCTCCAAAGTACTTGGACATCCCGCCACTCTCACAGAACTCTTCATAGTCGCCAAAGAAGATGAGTTGTTGGTCGAGATAGAATATTTTGTCGGTATAAGCGCCGACGGTCGCCACGTCATGGGTGACAAGAAGAATGGTCACACCTTCTTCTTTCAAGTGATCCATCAGAGAGTAAAAGCCGCTTCGTGTCTTGGGATCCAAGGCGCTTGTCGGCTCATCGAGGATGAGCAGTTCCGGATCACTGACCATGGCTCTTGCGAGATGTACGCGTTGGAGCTGTCCTCCACTCAGAGAGCCGATCCTTCTTGAAGCGAGGTCCGAGATCGCCAACTCTTTCAGTATCTGCGCCACGGCTTCTTTGCTCCTCGCCCTGTCCTTTCGCTTGACGCCCATCTCCACAATCTCAGAGACAGTCGCAGGAAACAGAGGGTCTTTCCCCTTTAGCTGTTGCGGGAGATAGCCGATGCTCTCCGTATGGATATGGAGTTCGCCCTCTTGGGGAGACTCTAGCCCCAGGATAGCGCGGACCAGACTTGTCTTTCCGGAGCCATTGGGTCCAACAATGCCGACGTGATCTCCTCTCTCGATGCGAAAGGATACATCACGAAGGGCTTCCACGGATCCGTAGGCCAGGCTGACATTCTTTGCTTCAATCAGTGTCATTGCAGTCCTTTTCTGAGTTTTTCAAGATTCTCTCTCATAATCTGCAGATACGTGACACCTTCTTTTGCTTCTTCCGGGCTCAAGTTATGCGCACCGTGGAGAAGAACCAGCTCAGCTCCCGTCTCATCAGCGATACTTTTCGCAATTCTCGGGTCTGTCAGTTCTTCAAAGAAGAGCGTCGTCGAATGAGTCTCCTTAAGAGCATCGATCAGCGCCGCCATATCCGCCGGCGTCGGCTCGGCATCGGAGGAATACCCTGCATAAGGAGAGCGGTGAGTAAGGCCGTAGCGTTCTGCGAGGTAGCCAAAGGCAAAGTGCCCTCCATAGAGAAGAGTCTTATTCGGAAGAGCGGAGATCGTGGTGAGGTACTCATCATCAAGTTCTTTTAGTTCTTTATCATAGGACTCCCAGCGAGAGCGATACAGTTCTTCATGATCAGGATCGGCCAGAACGAGACCCTCGAGGACATTTTTCGCCATAATACGAGCATTTTCGAGATTTGTCCAAATGTGAGGATCATATTCTCCGTGATTGTGACCTTCTTCGTGCTCCTCTTCGTGTCCTTCTTCGTGCTCCTCTTCGTGTCCTTCTTCGTGCTCCTCTTCGTGTCCTTCTT
>CALFKA010000118.1 GCA_937880545.1 uncultured Clostridia bacterium
CTGGTTCCGGGCGTCGAGCCAAAAGACTGGCAGAAGATTCTTGACATCTGTGAGGATCCGTTCTATGTGGCAGCCCTTGGCATCCATCCCAAAGAGAACGAAAAGATCGATGAACAAGTGATGGAGAGACTCGATACTCTTCTCAGAGATAAAAGAGTCGTGGCGCTTGGGGAAATCGGCCTTGATTACTACTGGAGAAAGGATAACCTACCGGAGCAGGAATACTGGTTCCGAAGGCAGATCCAGATGGCCAAGGAGCATAAGCTCCCCATCATTCTCCATGACCGTGAAGCCCACGGACCTCTGAAGAAGGTTCTTGATGAGGAGAATCCCTTTTCTACAGGGGTTATCCTGCACGCCTTCAGTGGCTCGGCGGAGATGGCCCTTGAATATGTAAAAAAAGGCGCATATATTTCTATGGCAGGTCCCATCACCTTCAAAAATGCTGTCCATCCTAAAAAAGTGGCGGCGGCGGTTCCCCTAGAGCACCTTCTGATAGAAACTGACAGCCCGTATCTGACGCCGCATCCATTTCGTGGCAAGAGAAATGATCCGGCAAAGGTCATCTTTGTCGCCGAGGAAATTGCCAGGCAGAAAAACATCCCCGTTGAAACCGTTATCGAGCAGACGACGAGAAATGCCGAGGAGGTCTTTGGGCTTGCAGATTAGGGAGAGTCTGGTCGTCGAAGGACGAAACGATCTCATCCGCATAAGGGAGTGCGTAGAAGCCGATATCATCGTGACGAGCGGGTATGGCTTGAACGCCTCCACCATAGAGCGCATCCGCCGCTCCTATGAGCGCCGAGGGATCATCATCTTTACGGACCCTGATACCGTGGGAGAGCGCATCCGAAGAGAACTGACGAAGCGTTTTCCCCATGCGAAGCATGCCTATATCTCCCGAGAGGAGGGAAGTGCTCAGGGAGATGTGGGGGTGGAAAATGCCTCTTGTGAGTCGATCCGAAGAGCTCTTTCCAAGGTACACACGCTCACAGACCGGGAGCCTATATATACCATGCAAGATATGATGGCTATGGGACTGAGCGGAGGAGAGAGATCCTTCGTTCTCCGGGAAGAACTAGGTATCCGCTTGGGGCTTGGCACCGCGAATGCGAAGACATTTCTCTACCGACTCAACCACTCCACATTGTCAAAAGAAGAAATAGAGGAGGCACTTCATGAAGTACTATCGCTCTAATCCCGGGTGGATCCGCCTTCTGATGAGGGAGCGGGGCATGGCGTTTCAAAAGCGCTTCGGACAGCACTTCCTTCACGATGACGGGGTGCTGGAAAAGATTGTCTCTTCGATGGAACTTGAGAGAGAAGATCTTCTTTTGGAGATAGGTCCGGGCGTCGGGACACTTACGGAGCGCCTGCTGCCTTACGTGGATCGCTACGTAGCGGTGGAGATCGACCGGAAGTTCTGCGAAATCCTGGAAGAGGCCTTCGGAACAGAGGAAGGCTTTCATCTGATAGAGGCAGATATCCTAAAAGCGGATCTCACAGATGTTCCTCCGGGTGCCAAGGTCATAGGAAATCTCCCGTACTACATCACCTCCGCAATCATCATGCACTTTTTGGAAGGGGATTATCCCTGGAAGAGCCTGACCTTCATGATGCAAAGAGAGGTGGCGGAGAGAATTACCGCTCCTGTGGGCACGAAAGAATATGGCGTGCTCTCTGTTATTACGCGAAGCCTGAGTGAACCGGAGATTCTCTTTACCATCCCGGCCGGCGCTTTTTATCCGCCACCGAAAGTGGAGAGCGCTCTGATGCGATTTCTGCCCAAAAAAGCAGATCTTCCAGAGGGTCTCATTCCCCTTATCAAAGCATCTTTTGCCTCTCGAAGAAAGACGCTTAACAACAACTTAAAGGCGATCGCAGAGCCTGCGGTCCTTGCAAAGACATTTGAACGGGCGGGGATCTCTCCTTCTGAGAGAGCGGAGAGACTCAGCCCCGAAGACTTCCTGCGACTCTTTCAAGCGATGGAGAGCGAAAAAGAAAATAAGAAATAGCACGGTTTAGCGTGAAATGAAAAAGGCAGAGGGGACTCTGCCTTTTGTGTGTGACTTCAGTGCATCAGGTGCGTACCAGGTACGTGCCTGCGGTGGTGTCGAGTAGTTTTCCTTTGTGAAGAGCAAGCTTCCCGTTTACGATGACCGCCTCAATGCCGACAGGAGGATCCTGGGAAGTGTGTCCAAAGTCCGCTTTGTCGATGATGGTGTCATAGTGGAATAGCGTGAGATCGGCATCGTAGCCTTCCTTGACCTCTCCTTTTGTCTTCAGGTGCAGTCGCTGCGCTGGCATGCGGGTAATCTTTTTCATTCCTTCAAAGAAATCAAGGATTTTGTCATCACGCAGGTACTTGCCGATGAAGCGCGGGAAGGTGCCGGCTCCTCTTGGGTGTCCCTTATGATTTCTGTAGATGCCGTCAGAGGCGACCATGACAAGGGGATGCTGCAGGGCAAGGACAATGTCCTCTTCTCTCATCACATTGGCGACAGCGAGCATCTCCGGATAGTTCTTTCTTGCGTCTTCAAAACTTTCCTTTGTGGCAGGCTGGTCTTCATAAGGAGGCTCTGTAAGGAGGATATCCGAATAGGTTTTCCCCCATCTTTCAAAGCAGCCGGGTGCAAACACCTCTGTGCCGATGCGTGTGCTGAAGGCAGCGTAGGGATAGGCGTCGACCATGAGATCCAGTCCTTCTTCTTCACGGAGGCGCACGATCATATCTAGGGCGTCTTGCATATTTCCAAAAGCGCTCAGGCTGGAGATATGCGCAATCTGAAACGGGATGCCGGTTCGGCGCGTGATCTCTGCCATCTCTTCGATGGATTCCAGAGCGCGATCCGCATCGAAACGATAGTGGGCACTCAGCAGAAGGTCTTGTCTGTTTCGGATGTCTTGTGTGACACCCACGATCTCTTCCATCGATGTTCCCGGTGTGTATTCAAAGCCAAAGGAGACACCCAAAGCACCGTCTTCAATATTTTCATTGACGAGCTTTCGCATCACTTCAATCTGCTCGGGGGTAGAAGGAACTTGTGTGGTGGGGTTGCCGGCTTTCACCCGCATGGAGTTGTGGCCGACATAGCTCATGTAGTGGACGGGATTTCCCCGCTCCTCAATGACGTCTCTGAGTTGACGAATGTCTTGGCGGTTGTTGCCACAGTTGCCGGTAACAGCAGTGGTGACACCCATGCGCAGCATCGGGATGGCGATGTCTGTGTCGTTTCCGGTGAGCTTTAGTTCTTCTTCGTGCATGTGAATGTCGATAAAGCCGGGAGAGACAATCGCTCCTTCGGCGTCGAGGACGAATTTTGCTTCTTCTTCGATGACGCCGATCTTGTCGATCTTTCCGTCACGGATGCCCAGGTCTGCTTCTACCAGGCGGTTTTCATCCATGTCCAGAAGTTTTCCATTGACAATCTTCATATCAAGCATGTGAAAATGCTCCTTTCAGTGTCTGATCAGAGAAGACGGTTTCTCCACCTACTACCGTCATTACTACCCTATTTTTCAGCAGGTTCTCTGAATTTTCTTCAAAAGGATTATGCAAAAGTACAACAAAGTCTGCCAGGTAACCGGGCATCAACTTTCCTTTGCTCTCTGCCTGACCTTCCTGACGAGCGCTTTCAACCGTGTATGCTCTGATCGCCTCTTCGAGAGTAAAGGCATGCTCCGGATGATATCCTCCTTCCGGTTTTCCGTGGAGATCGGTGCGGTGGATGGCGCAGTATAGGTTGGGGAGGGGATAGAGTCCTTCAACGGGGCAGTCCGTTCCCAGACTCACAGAAACCCCTTTTCTCATGAGTGTGGCGAAAGCGTAAGAGGTAGAGGCCAGCTCTTTACCTACTCGGTCCTCCAGGATTTTGAGGTCATAGTCGAGAAAGATGGGCTGCGCCATGACGAAGCAGCCTATTTTCGCGATGCGGTCGAGCTGTTTACTAGAACTGATCTGGCAGTGTACGAGCCCGAGGAGGGAAGGATCCTCCGCCTTTTCAAAGAGATCAAGTACCTGCTCGAGGGCCCCGTCTCCAATGACATGGACGATCAAACGTCTGCCATGCGCCTGTGTCCACTCAAGCACTCTTTCGATCGATGCATCTGAAAGGGCTTCGGTTCCTCTTTCTCCGGGAGCATCTGCATAGTCGTGGAGCATGAGAGCGGTACGGGCACCCAGACTCCCGTCTTTGAGAAGTTTGATTGGACCGACACGAAGAAGCGAAGACGCAGGCTGAGGTGCTGCTGCAAAAAAGTCATCGAGATCTTCCGGTGTCTCTAGCGTCAACTGCTCGGTGATGCGCAGAGGGATCTCTCCTTTTTCCTCCATATCACAGAGAAGTTTCCACTTGGCAAGCGCATCCGGAAAGTAGAGGTCATTCGATTGAGCGCTTGTCACGCCGTGTTGCACAGCGAGCGCAAAGGCACTGCGAAATTGTTCTCTGAGATCCTCTTCGGATAGAGTGGCGTGGAAGGGTTTGAGGAGGTCAAGGGCGGTTTCTGTAAGAAGTCCTGTGAGCTTTCCTTCTTTTATTTCGATCACACCACCGGGAGGGTCGGGGGTATCTGCGCAGATCCCCAGGACATCAAAGGCTTTTGAGTTCAGCACAGCAACATGACCGCAGACGCGAACGAAGGCGATCGGGATGTCTGTGGAGATTTGATCGAGTTCTTCCCTCGTAGGAAAACGCCTTTCTTCAAAGTAATCTTGGTTCCAGCCTCGGCCGCGGAGCACCTTTTCGCACCGCTCGGGGTATGTTTCCAAGTATGTTTTTGCCCGAGAAATGAGTGAGTCGATGCTGGTTACCCCCGCCAATGAGAGATCAAAGAGAGATTTTCCCAGGTTGTGGAGGTGGAGGTGGGAGTCGTTGAATCCCGGCAAGACACACTTCCCCTGCAAGTCAACCACCTGCTCCGGGGAGGTGGCGAGGATTTCTTCCGTCGTCCCCACAGTGACAATCTGTTCTCCTTTGGTGAGGAGGGCTTCCACCGTATCTGTGCCGGTGAAGATACTTCCATTAATCCAGGCTGTAGTCATACTTATTCTCCAGTTGATCGAGATAGACATTGATGGAGGGCAGGTAGTTGAGCAAACCGTCCATAAACAGGCCAATGCGGATGGCTTTTGTCATGGCGCTGTAGGGAATGGATTTTCTCCCGCCTGCCTGCATCGCAAGTGTGTAATGATGGGCGACCTCGTAAGGAAGTAGGTAATATTCATCGAATCTTTTGAAGTGGACGATGAAGAAGCTGACGCCTCCCTGTTTTCTGATATCTTCCATGTATGTGAGCTGATGTTCATGGATATTAGCGAGGGGAAGACTCATCCCCCCGGTTTCTTTACAATCAAAGCAAAAAAAGATGCCCTGGGCAATTCCCAGGAAGTCGACAGTGGAGCGGCGTTCAAAGTATGCCTTCACAATCTGCCCCTGCTCGTTTCTGTCTACCACAGTAATGGGTATACTTATTTTATCGACACGTGCATAGCCATGTAGCCGGTAATAATCGTTACTGAGTTCGATCAGATTTTCCAGAGCATCTCCGCGATGCCCGCTGGTCCTCCATGCCATAGATACCTCTTTTCTAAGCAATATCATACCATATGGCAGTTGTTCACATAGAGCGAAATATCTGTGGATAACTCTGTGGATAGTGTGAATAACGAACGAATATTCGAATCGGGCCGCCCGTGTTTGAAAGAATCATTTCGGGTATAAGTCACTCTAGACTCATTTACTATTCGGAGGAATAACATGAAAAATAAAGAAGTTATCATCTACACCAGCAATACCTGTGGATATTGCCACGCTGCCAAGGACTACTTTGATTCACTAAAAGTAGGTTACACAGAGAAAAATGTCAGTACAGATCTTGAGGCCCGCAAAGAGTTGATTCAGAAAGGCTTTATGGGAGTTCCCGTCATCATCATCGATGGTGAGATTATCCAGGGATTTGACAAAGCCGCCATTGACGAAGAACTCGCAGCGGAATAGGTCATTGAACAGGGTAAAAGCGCTCTTTCTCGTTCTGCTTCTATTCTTACTTGTCGGCTGTCAGGCAGCCAACGAGCCGGCACCTGCGCCTCAACCAACTGAAGAGCCTCCCAAGGTGGAGACGCCAGCGGTAGAGACGCCTGGGGAAGAACCAGCTCTGCAGGTAGGGTTTACGGAAGGAAGTCAAGCGCCTGATTTTACACTCAAGGGGCTTGATGGTGAGACGTATACACTATCGGACTATAAGGGGAAGCCTGTACAACTGATTTTCTGGTCTGTCGGTTGCGTCTACTGCATGATGGAACTGCCCGAACTGCAGGAATTCTATCAGGCAGAGGAAGGGTATGAGATCCTCGCTCTCAACGCCACTTTTCAGGACGGAATAGAGACCGTCAAAGAGAGTGTTGATGAAATGGGACTTGCTTTCCCGGTACTTCTGCTGGAGAAGGCGGAAGACATTGAAGTCGCTATGAATTACAATGTCAGCGGTATTCCCCACAATGTCTTCATCGACAAAGAAGGCATCATCGAGAAAGTGCAGATAGGGATGACTTCCGGTGAGGAAGCCATAAAATTACTCAAAGAACTGACAAACTAAGACCGGGAGATATTCTCTCGGTTTTGTCATATGCAAGTGTTTTTTGTTTTAACCATCCGGAACATGATACTATTAATCTTGGAGGTAATTTCATTATGATAAAAGAATTTAAAGAATTCATTGCTCGTGGAAACGCCATGCAACTGGCCGTCGGTGTCATCATCGGCGCAGCATTTGGCGCCATCGTGGGAAGTCTGGTCAATGACATCATCATGCCGATTCTTTCTCTCTTCACAGGAGGCCTGGACTTCTCAAACCTGTTTTTCACTCTTGACGGGTCTTCGTTCCCGACACTCGCTGCGGCACAGGAAGCCGGTGTAGCGGTCGTCGCCTACGGAAGCTTCATCAACGCCATCATTTCATTTCTTGTCATTGCGTTTGTCATCTTTTTGATCGTCAAAGGCGTAAACAAGCTTCAGAAGGAAGAGGAGGCAGAAGAAGTCACCACCAAAACCTGTCCTCACTGTGCGACGGAGATTCCCCTGGAAGCTACTCGTTGCCCCCACTGCACCTCAGAACTTTCTATCGTAGAAGTTACAGAATAATTGTCTAATCACCCATATAATAAGCCTGCTTCTTAAGGGAAGCAGGCTTTTTTATATGGGAAATTGAACAGAAGCTAGTAAAAATAAGGCTTTGATTCATAATAACTTTCAATAAAAAATACACATAATATATCTATATGCTTGATTCGGGCATTTGTGGTTAACTGAAAGAACAAAACGCCTCTTTGAAAGACGTCTTATAAGGGCGTCTGATATTTGCCATTTCCAGTAACTTGTGAGCCTTCAGGTTACGAAGTGAGACAGCCCTGAATAGGTACCTTAATAATGGATGTTTTCTATGACTATAAATTTCTCGGTAATTGAACAAAACAGCTATTTATCAACGGAATACCCAATTGGGTATTCCTTCTGCTTATATAAACTGCTACTGTTATAAAAGTTTGGTACGCAACAATGGAAACCCACCTCAGAAGAAATGGACATATGCCAAGAAACCGGTCACTGACTGCATTGCGGAGGAGATAAGCAACTAATGGCTGATATTTGCCGAAAATTATATCCTTAAACTTCCTTAAGAATGGGTAGATGCTCCCTCGTATGATGGTATAATCGTCCAGAAAAATCCTGATATAGACTGCCTTAAACGTCACTTATCTGCTCTAAACCCCGGAAGACGGACATTCCATGCTGATAAGTATGACTTAATCGAAATCATCATTACAGGAAGACGGACCAACAATTGTCACTTTGCTTGGTTGGTATACGATCCCGCCTGTTCTTATGTCGATATTCTTCTGCTCATCTACATAGGATGAGTGTGGGAAATGAGTGCTGAATGGAGACTTTTCTGCTTACGGCCAGTACTCTAAAATGGATACCCCTTCTGGACACTCAATGGATTCATCACCTTTCAAGATGGATGGAAGAACCAGAATAACCTCATTACTGTTTCGGACTGCTCCGTAGATCGCACGACAACAATAAGACGACTCATCAGACGAAGTACAAGTATTCCCAAAAGAACCTGGATGGAGGAAGAATGAAAACACACCGACGTATTATCTCTTTCCTGTTGGCTCTGACTTTTCTGTTTACTTCTTTGATTTCCCCCTCGCTGACATTTGCTCAGACGGTGGATTCTTCCGTGCAGGCTGAAATGCCTGAAGAAGCAGAAGTTATTGAGACGCAGGAGAGTGTTACAGAAAAACCTTTAGACGCACCAGAATTGCCGGCGGATATTCCGGTGGAGTTACTCGACGAGGAGAACCCCGAAGAGGTGGTTGAAAGCGCAACTGATCCCGCGGAGGCACCTATGCTCAATGAGGTGGATACAGACCAACCCGCTACACCTGACTCGTCCGCAGTGACGGAGGATCCTTCTGATGAGAAACCGGTTGTAACACCGGAAACTCAGGTTCCGGATTCCGAGCAACAGAGTGAGGTTCCTGAGAAAACACCTGAAACATCACCACCCCCGGAGGTCATGCGGATTATTGGGCCGGTTGTGCCCACGCACACGTATATCTTTGTCCGTGTGGAAAATGACTCTGACGTGGAGGTTGATCGGCAAATCGTCAAAAATGGCGAAAAATTGTTAGAGCCGGAAGCTCCCATATTGCCTAATCAGAAATTTGTTGGCTGGTTTGTGGAAGGGGAGACAGAGCCTCTTGACTTTGATGAGTTCATAACCGTAACGGAAACAAAAGACATCCGAGTGGTAGCAAAATATGAGAATGTGGTCTATGTCTATTTCCTGCACGACGATACGAATGATGGAGTAGTAAACTATCGCGTGGTCAGTACAAAAGAACTGCCTCCTGGAGATACGACAGATGGAAGTAACGTTCCTGTTGTTACCTGGCCGGGCAAAGTGTTTGGTCACTGGTCAAAGACTGTCAGTGATCAGGCATTCGATTTCGCTACATCGATCACTGAGAATCTGCGTCTCTACGCTGTTCTTTATGACAAGTGGACGGTGGACTTCGACACTGAAGGTGGATCCTTTGTGCCCCTGCAGACCGTTACCAATGATAAGCAGGCGACGGTCCCTACACCTCCGACTCGTGCAGGCTACAACTTTAGCCACTGGTCAACTGTGCCGGAAGGTGCTGCCTATGACTTTAATAGTGCTGTCACAGATGACATGACCCTTTATGCCGTGTGGACCCCAAACACGGCTGCCTATACAGTGATCTATTGGCAGGAAAACCCCG
>CALFKA010000119.1 GCA_937880545.1 uncultured Clostridia bacterium
GCCTGCATATAGGCGTAGAGGATGGTCGGACCTACGAAGACGAATCCTCTCTTCTTCATATCTCTACTGATCTTCTCAGAGAGATCTGTCTTTGCCGGGACATCTTCAGGGCGCTGCGGAGAATTGACAATAGGTTGGTTACCGATAAATCCCCAGAGATACTTCCAGAAAAAACCGAATTCATCTCGGACTCTCAGGAAGGCTTCTGCATTGATGCGAAGAGCCTCCAGTTTTCGCTTGTTTCGTATGATCTGTGGGTTTTCCAGTAAAGTGCCCAACTTTTGTTCATCATAAGCGGCTATTTTTTCAGGAGAAAATGAGTCAAAGGCTTCTCTCATAGCCTCTCTTTTATTGAGAACAGTTCGCCAGCTGAGACCGGCTTGCATGTATTCAAGGATGAGCATCTCAAAAAGAAGTGCATCGTTTCGCAAAGGCACACCCCACTGTGTGTCGTGATAGTGTCTTTCGATGGACGACTGCAGAGCCCAGGGACACACTTGCCCTGTTCTCTCAAAGTAGTCGGTTCTGTCTATAGCGTAATAATCGCTGTCGCACAGACCTTGATTGTTCTGGTCTTGTTGGCGCAGTGTGCGGACATAGGATAAACCACTCTTTATCATGACTTTTCCTGAAGCCGGATTGGCAATGTCATGAAATGACTCGACACGTAATAAACCTACGTCTTCGAAAAAGAACGCAAGAAGGCGTCGAAAGGCTTCCGTTACAATCCCCCTCCCCCACCATTTTTTTCCGATGCAATAGCCAATCTCTACACTTCGCTTCTGTTCATTGCTGGAGACGACACTGATCGTGCCGATGGGTTCTTCTAGTTCTTTTAGTTCAATAGCCCATAGATAAAAGCGAGGGTCATCATACTCTGAAATCCAACTACGCAAGATCGAGCGAGTTTCATCCACTGAAGTATGTGGCTTCCATATGAGAAAACGTGTGACATCAGGGTCCTTACAGTAATTTTCAAACATGGAAGGCGCGTCTTTCATCGTATAAGGACGCAGCAAAAGACGCTCCGTCTCTAGCTCGATCGTACCGGTGTGTCTGAGGGCTTCCATCAGACATATTCTCTCTTCCAAGTCTGCCAGGACATCTCTACGAGGGCATCCATGTCAAGATGTCTTTCTTCGTTTTCGATGTCTTCCAATCGCGGTTTCGTAACAACCGTCTTAGGAAGAAATATTGTGCAGCAGTCATCAAAGGGAAGAATCGATACCTCATAGGTGTTCATCTTCTTCGCCCGAACGACGATATCCTCTTTATCAAAGCTGATGAGCGGGCGAAAGATCGGAAGTTCACTGACAGCGTGCGTCGCGCGAAGTCCTTCCATTGTCTGAGAAGCGACTTGGGCAAGATTTTCTCCCGTACTCAAGCTCTGAGCTTTTAATTGTCTGGCCAGGCGATTGGCGAGTCTGGTCATGAGTCGGCGTTGAATCAGGGTAAAGTAGCGCTCATCGGAATCTCTGCGTATATACTGTTGAGCTTCTGCGAGGTTGATGCTGTTGAGTCGTAGAGGCCCGATATAGCGTGAGAGGCGTCGAGTCAGTTCACGGACTTTTTCGAAGGCTTCTTCCGACGTGAAAGGATGGGCGTGGAAATGCAGAGGATGAAGGATTACCCCTCTCCTCGCCATCTGATAGCCTGCGACGGGTGAATCAATCCCTCCTGAAAGAAGTAGGATCGAACCGGATGAGGTCCCATATGGCATGCCTCCCGCCGCTCGATAACGCTCAAGATACATGAACACTTCGTCGCGCACTTCGATTTCCAGACGGTACTTAGGAGAGTGGACATCGACACGCAAGTTTGGCATTCGACGAAGCAAATATCCTCCGACCATTCTGCTGATCTGCATGGAGTCCAGTGGATACTCTTTATTGATTCGGCGAGTGTCGACTTTAAATGTCCTCTCTTCATCGCCAATGACCCGCAGCATCTCTAGATAGGCGTTTTCTTTGATGTCGTCAAAATCGAGGGTTGACTTACGTGCAGGGCAGATCTCAACAAGGCCAAAAGTTTCTTGGAGAATGGGGATCACTTGTAGATCGTTGCATTCCACATAAAGTCTCCCCTGTCGCCTGTGAAGGAGAAACTCAAAGTCCCTAAGTCTGCTTCGGATATTTTCAACCAGTCGGTTTTCGAAGTGGCGACGGTTTTTTCCCTTCAGAGAAATTTCACCATATTTTAGTAATAGTAGATAGTTCAAAGAATTCCTCTCCTCAGTTCTGTAATCACATCTTTCATTTTCCTACAAGCCCGTCTCACCTCTTCCGGGTCATCATATGGGGAAAAGGAAAATCGCACAGCTCCCTTTTCCTGAGCCGGATCCTTGGTGAAACCTCTGATGACACGGGAAACACCTTTTGCGCCACTGCTGCAGGCGCTGCCGGCGCTGACATAGATCCCACTTGTTGAGAGAGCATTGACAACGACCTCAGCCGGAAGATCAGAAAAAGTGAGGTTTACAAGGTAGGAGGATCCATCCTCTCTACTCAATGTACCTGCCCCCAGCTCTCTGCCTGCCTCCAGTATCATTGAACGCATCTCGTGGACCTTCTGCCTGTTCTCTTCCATGACAGGAGTAATGGCTTTTAAGACTTCTCCCGCACATAGTATCGCAGGGACATTATGGGTTCCGCTTCGCAGTCCTTTTTCATGGCCTCCACCACCGTAAAGTGGTGGCACCTTGACATCTCGGTGAAGATAGACAATCCCGAGCCCTTCCAGTGACCCATACTTATGAGGGCTAAATACGGCACTTCCCATATTTCTTGCCTGAAATGGATATTTGCCAAGCGACTGCACAGCGTCGCGGTGGTAGTGAATCTTTCTTTTTCTCAGTTCTTCTTCGAGTCCTTCCATTGGGAAACGGTGACCGGTTTCATTATTGATACTCATAATGCTGACAAGTCGCGTATCTTTGCGAAGAGCTCTTAGTACCTGTTCTGTCGTCAGCGTGTCATCCACCAGTGTAAGACGAGTGATTTCCACGCCTCTTTTTTGCGCAAGGAGTAGGTTCTGTTCCACGCTGGAGTGCTCAACCTCTGTCGTGATGACATGGCCTCTGGTGAGCAGTCCGAGGTGGATAAGGGCATTTCCTTCTGTCGCAGAACCGGTAAAATAAATCTCTTCCGGATAGACACCAATCGTATCAGCGATGAGTCTACGCACGGCATCGACTTGTCGTCTCACACGCATTCCAGCCCCGTGGGAAGAAGAAGCATTTGACACCAGAGACGGAAATTCAGATAAAAAAGAGCTCACCTGCGGATGGTAACGCGCGGTGGCGGCATGATCCAAGTACATAAATACACTCCTTTTGATGTTATAATCATCATAACACAAGCAGAGAAATTCATGAGGTGAAGGAATGAGTAAAACCCTGATTATTTTCACCGGAGGGACCATCGCTATGAGCGCAGACCCAAGAAGTGGCGCATCGGTCCCCGGTGTCAGCGGTGCAGATATACTGTCAGGCATCCACCATTTGGAATCGATGGGAGAGTTTGAAACAATGGAATTCTCCGAACTTCCGAGTCCTCAGATCACACCGAAACATATGTTGTCGCTGGCGCGCCTTCTTCGAAAAGAAATGAAAAGAGATGAAATCGAAAGTGTCGTCATCACACATGGCACAGATACTCTTGAGGAGACGGCCTACTTTCTTGATCTGAGTGTCGTCACAGACAAGCCGATTGTCCTGGTGGGCTCGATGCGCAATGCGTCCGAGCTTGGCTATGATGGTCCCAGTAATCTGGCGAGTGCGATTGTTACCGCTCGCTCCCCCGAATCAGTCGGTCGCGGTGTCCTGATCGTGCTTAACAACCAGGTCAATTCCGCCCGTGAGGCGACAAAGACGAATACACTGAGTCTCGATACTTTTAAATCCCTCGAGTTCGGTCCTTTGGGTGTCGTCGATAACAATGAAGTCCTCTATTTCCGTGAAGCCAATCCAAGGAGTCAGATTCCGGTAGATGCCATTGAGGAGCGGGTTTATCTCCTTAAGGCATATGCTGGTATCGGTCGTGAAGAACTAGACTTTTTCGTGTCCATAGGAGCAAAGGGTATTGTAATTGAAGCTCTTGGAAGAGGCAATCTTACCCCTGTATCCGCCCGGGGGGTAGCGGATGCTATAGAGAAAGGCGTTCATATCGTCATCGTCTCACGCTGTCCTACAGGCAGAGTTCTGTGGACCTATGGCTATGAAGGGGCGGGGCGCCAACTAAAGGAAGCTGGCGCATACTTCGGTCCCTCGATCAACGGCCAGAAAATGCGTATCAAATTAATGCTTGCGCTCGCCATGACCGACAACAGAGAAACAATCCGCCATATGATTGAGCAGGATGATTTCTAATGATTACTGTGAAACAAGTATGGGAAGATCTTCCGACAAAAGACACGCCACAGAACATCTGTGTGCTCGATATTGAAACAGCAGGTCTGTCTGCCAGATACTACCCGGTCCTTCTTCTGGGAATAGCCTATGTTGAAGAGAACCACTGGATCATCGAAACCCATCTGTGTGAAAATCGCTCGGAGGAACCCCTACTACTTCTTCAATGGGCACGGATGCTTCACCGCTTCCATCTCTTTTTCACTTTTTATGGAAAGGGATTTGATATCCCCTTCTTGGAAGAAAGAGCTCGGCGCAACCAAGTACCGATATCTCTACCGCGTGAGCGTCACTTTGACCTGTATGAGCGTGGACCGCTTAAACAGGTCGAGAAACTGCAAGGATTTGAAAGGCAAGATACGCTGAGCGGAAAGGAATGGACGGAGCTCTACAAGAAATTTGAAAAAGAAAAACAACCATCTCAGAAAAAAGCACTGCTTCTTCACAATCAGGAAGATCTCGTCGGCACCATCCATTTGCTTCTTTCCAGAGAAGAACTCAGAGGTTCACTGAACTGGCGTTTTCTGGGAGAACGCTACCTCTTCGAGACCATCCCTTCTCCTGGCAACCTGCGACTTTTGGCAGTGGACATGGAGAATCGTCTTTGGTGTAGAGACTTGCCACTGCTGAGTTTTGGAAAGTATCATTTTCTAAATATAGGGGAGCGCTTTGACGAACTGAGCGCACAACAGAAGAAATCACTCCTTCTCCTGGAAGGCAGAAATCCAAAGTATGCCAATATCTACTCTCTGGAAAACGATAAAGATCTCGCTCCTTTTTCAGTTGACAACCATTGGCGTCAATGCTAATATAAGTTGGTGCATCGCTAGATGCTTCGTGGCGGCGTAGCTTAGTTGGTGAGAGCGTCCGGTTCATACCCGGAAGGTCAGTGGTTCGACTCCACTCGCCGCTACCACATGGCCCATTAGCTTAGTCGGTAGAGCACCTGACTCTTAATCAGGGGGTCCTCCGTTCGAGTCGGAGATGGGTCACTTGGTGGCATAGCCAAGTGGTAAGGCAGAGGTCTGCAAAACCTCTATTCCCCGGTTCAAATCCGGGTGCCACCTCCACTTTTGCAACAACCGGAATTCTCCGGTTTTTTCTTTTTTGATCATTAGAGGATGTCTTTTCTTGTCAAAGTAAAGTAAAAAGCGAAATAGTTTTTGAAATTCGGGTACTATAAATTAAATTGCTATGTCACGAGGGGGAGATATGAGAAAAATAACTATTTTACTGCTCCTGATTGTACTCACTTTGGGGGTTACCGCTTGCTCGGGCGATGATTCCACGTTCCTTAAACACTACGTTCAGGGAAGTCTGGACTCGATTTATAAAGGCGTCCATTCCAAGGAATATAAAGAAGCGATCGGCAATCAGAATGAATTTGAGCTCAATGAAGCCTATCTGGAAGGTATGGGATATGAAGCAGATTATTTTGCAGGTTATTTCCAGATGGAAACACTGCCGGAAGATGTGCGAAAGGACCTGACTTCCTTCTATACCACTCTCTATTCCCATGCAAAATACGAAGTGGGTACGATCTCAAAAAGCGGAGAGAATTACACGGCAGAGTTGACCATCTATCCGATCGATCTGATTCTCAATTATGTTGAGAGTGATGAGTTCTATGAATATGTCGATGCTTTTAATGCGGCGAATTCACAATCGGAGATGGAGAT
>CALFKA010000120.1 GCA_937880545.1 uncultured Clostridia bacterium
ACGAGATCGTGATGTGACTGGAGTTCAGACGTGTGCTCTTCCGATCTCATAATATATTCATAACCCTGACTGTCATGCGGCTTTTGGCAACCGCTACAGCTTTTAACACCTTTTGCTAAACTGTAGTCTCCACCGCATTCCTTGCCAAGTAAGTAGAGGGGACAGTAACAGAAGAGACAGTTAAACTCTTCTTTGGGTATGCCCTTGTGACACGGAAAGTACTCACAGTCGAGGTTTGGATTGAATTTGTACCGCTCCATCTAGTTCTCATTTCTGATCAGCACAGTGCTCAATGCTGCTATCGCTTCTTCTTTTCCGATAAAGCCGAGACCTTCCATCGTCGTGGCTTTAAGATTCACCTTACCTATATCTACCCCCAGAACGTCTGCGAGCGTTCTTCGAATTTCCTCTTTGTACGGAGTTATCTTAGGAACCTCGGCAATAAGGGTCAGGTCACAGTTAACGAGTAAGTATTTCTTCTTTCTCATTTTCTCCACGACATCACTGAGTAAACTCAGACTCGACACTCCTTGAAAGCGAGGGTCTGTGTCCGGATAGTGCTCGCCAATGTCACCAAGACCTAAAGCACCCAAAAGGGCGTCACAGAGGCTGTGCGTCAGCACATCCGCATCGGAATGCCCTAACAGACCTGCAGAAAAGTTGATCTTCACTCCACCGAGGATAAGATCTCTTCCGGGCACCAGCCGATGCACATCAAAGCCGCTTCCTACTCTCACAGCCACCTCCGATCCTCAGGATATGTTATCTTGAGATTGCTTTCTTCACCGGGAACTAGGATGACCTTTACTCCCATATGTTCGAGATAGCTACAATCATCGGTGCCGACAAACCCTCTCTCCACGGCTCTTTCATAGGCCTCTAGAAGCAGATCTCTGGGGGCTCCCTGAGGTGTCTGCGCTAAGGCAAAAGACTCCCTGGGCGGTGTGGAGATGACGACAGTGCCATCCATCTCTTTGATCGTATCTCGAAGGGGAATCCCGAGGAAGAAACACTTCTTCATCTCGGCGGCTTCCAAAGAGCGTTCCAGCGCTTCTGCTGAGAGAAACGGTCTGGCACCGTCATGGACGAGGACGTAGCTTCCCTCAGGGATCACCTGAAGCCCTTTCATCACCGATTCCCATCTCTCCTCTCCCCCTTCAATGACAGACACAACCCGGGGATGCTCTCTTCCGATACGAGCCACTTCTTCATCTCTGCACACAAGGACAATCCCCCGGATCTTCTCGTGTGAGAAGATGGAGAGGACTCTTTCTATCACACAGGTGTCGTCGAGTGGCAGGAGGAGTTTGTTCTCCCCCATGCGACGAGCTGTGCCGGACGCAGCAATCAGCGCATAAATATCCATGATTCCTCCGATATCTCATTATATAAGACAAATAGGCATGGTTACAAGCAAAGTCACCTTACAGCGCCATCTCTGTGTACTTAAAGCCTTTCACCTTTTTTATTCTTTTCGTCTTAGATCATGCACGGAAGAGGAAGTACCAGGAATCTGCATAAGCAGCTTTTGATCGGTTCGATTTTAGCCAGTCTGACCCTCACGCCAAAGCCTTAGTTTTTGTCTCCCATGACGAAACTCAGCCTCCCTTTTCCAAGGCCTTGAGGGGGACAGGCGGAGTTGATCAGCAGATGCTCCTTTTTTCAAGTAGAGATCGATGGTGGCAACCTGTTGATCTTGTCACGAAAGGATTTGAGGCACGCTGACATTACACCCCTCTTCAGGTGATCTGTATATAAGAAAACTAACTACTTTCTGACGGGATTTCTGAATAAAACATTTGGTATCGTCATTTGAGTTGACGGAGGAAACATTGAGTCAGTATCAGAGCTCTCGTACCACTTGATTCACCAATAGCCTATCGTCACCGGGAACTATTATTCTGAAGCCTAATAGCTTGTAAATCTCTGCCAAATAATTGGAATACACAGGAAGCTAAAGAGAATGCCAGAGACAATAGGTGTTTGGTAGTACTTTTGTACCAGCAACTTATAGGCAGATGTATCGCCTTCTTGTATTCTGCGAATAATCTGCTGATCTTCTGTCACAGCCCTTTCCCTACTTACATAAACGAACGGACAGGAAAAAAGTTTCATACAAACAAAAAAGCGAGACAGCGTCTTAGGGACACCATCCCGCCTGATACATCCATTTACATCTTTTTAGGCGCTTCCATATTGATGAGTTTCATACCGTTTTCAAGCACCTGCGACGTCGCCTTGACAAGGGCCAGTTTGGCTTTGGTGGCTTCCTTGTCCTCTGTGATGACGCTTACTTGCTGGTAGAACTTGTTAAAGAGTTTGGCGATGCTCATCAGGTAGCGTGAGAGAATAGCCGGCTCAAATTTCTCCAGTGCCGATTCCAGCACTTCGTCAAAGGAGCTCAGTTCTCTGATCAGGAGTACACTGGCTTCTTCTGTTAAAAGTGAATAGTCAATGTCACGTAAGGCCACATCCCCTCTTTCCAGAAGAGAATGAGCTCTGACATTGGCGTACTGGAGGTAAGGACCGGTCTCTCCTTCAAAGCTGAGTGCTTCATCCCAGTCAAAGATATAGTCTTTGATGCGGCTGGTGGAGAGTTCTTTATAGGCGATAGCGCCTAGACCGACCTGTTTGGCCACGACCTCTTTGTCCTCGAGATTCGGATTTTTCTGATCGATCAACTCCAGTGTCTTTTGAAGCGCCATCTTGATGACATCCTCTAAGAAGATAACGCCGCCTTCCCGGCTTGAAAGTTTGCCATCTTTTAGCATGATCAGTCCGTGATCCACGTGGATGCAGCGCTCCCACCATTCATGACCCATCTTATGAAGGATGGCTCTTAGTTGCTGGAAGTGGAGCCTCTGCTCACTTCCGACAACATAGACATTCTGATAGAAGTCATAGTGATTCTTTCGATAAATAGCACAGGCAATATCTCTTGTAATGTAGAGACTGGTGCCGGCGCTTGTGGTGACGATGACATTGGTGAGATTGTAGTCACTTAAGTCAATCAACTCCATCCCATCTTCATAGAACAGAAGATTCTTTTCTTCCAGTTCTTTATGGACAGCGGGCATTTTGTCTGAGTAGAAGGCTTCTCCATCAAAGGAGTCGAACTCCGCTCCCAGCATCGCATAGACGCGGTTGTACTCCTCGAGGGAGATCTTCTTAAACCAGCTCCACAAGTCATACGCTTCCTGGTCATTTTCCACTTCCAATTTGTGGAACCATTGGCGCGCTTCTTCCATGTATTTCTCATCTCTCTTCGAGAACTTCTCAAATTTTACATAGAGGTCCAGGAGCGCTCGGACCCCTCTCTCCTCAATGTCTTTGTCATCACCCCAGTGTTTATAGGCGGTGATAATCTTTCCAAAGTTGATGCCATAGTCCCCCAGGTGGTTGATAGCGACAGCGTTATAGCCAAGAAATTTCGAAAGCTTATAAAGGGCAGAGCCGATCATAATGCCGCGGATGTGACCGAAGTGCAACTCTTTCGAGATATTGGCGGAAGAATACTCCACAAGCATCGTCTTGTCTTTACCAATATCACTCGCTCCGTAGTACTCCCCTTCTTCCAAAATGGTGCTGACGACGATCCTGGCAAAGCGCTCCTTTTTCACAAAGAAGTTCAGATAGGCATTTTCACAGACAACATCAAAGCGCTCATCTTCAATAGTCTCTGCCAGCTCTTTAGCGATGAGCGCGGGGTTCTTGCGCATGCTTTTAGCGAGCTTGAAGCAGGGAAAGGCAACATCTCCTTTCTCGGCATACTTGGGCACTTCAATGGCTTCTCGTATTTCTTCCGGGCTCATCGCATCCCCAAGATACTTTTCCAGCAACAGGGCTACTTCTTCTTTAAACTGTTTCATCATTTCCTCCAACAAAAAAGAGCGACTTAGAGACGATCGTCAGACCGCGGTGCCACTCTAGTTAGTAAACTCTCTCAAATGGGTTCGGTTTCTAATTGAAAGCGCGCCTCCCCTCTATCTCTCGCTGCTCTCATCTGTCCAGCTTTTCTGTAGAGTCTTCAGGGGGAATCTTCTTCCTTCCGAGAATTATGCTATTATAGATGAATACTATCATATGACGCGAACCGAGGTCAACATGAAACAACGCATCACGCCTGCTGCCATGGGCTATATCATCATCAATATCGTTGCTTTTCTTGCGATGTTTATTACAGACCCCGCGCTATCGGCAGACACGTTGATCGACTTTGGAGCCAAAGCAAATTTTCAGATTGCCGACGGAAAACTCTGGTACCTGATTACGCCGATCTTTCTCCACGGCTCCCTGATGCATCTGCTTTTTAATTCTATGGCGATCTACTTCTTTGCTCCCTATGTCGAGTTGTTCTTCGGAACAAAGAAGTTCATACTTATCAGCCTGGGAACCGGGATTTTTTCCACCCTTGGGAGCTTCCTGTTCTCGAATGCGATTTCTCTCGGTGCCTCCGGAGTCATCTACGGCTACTTGGCTTTTCACGTCTATTTATTCTTATTGAACCGCGAGTTGTATCTTCAGACATTCGGTCGGGAAGTCTTCATCCTCATCGGCTTCAATGTCGTCTATTCGCTGGTGGCAGGAAATATCGACTTGGCAGGTCATCTCTTTGGTTTTGTGGGTGGTCTTGCCATTTACTTTCTTTTCGGACGCAAGCTTCCGCGCATGTTTCCCCAGCGCGCTCTGGCGATTGCTTTTATCATTTTGATGCTGGCAGGAGGAGCCTTTCGTGCTTATGCATATCGACATAGCGAAGACTATTACGTGAAAAAGCTCTATTACTTCTACCTGAAGCAAGATGTCGAGAACTATCTTCTCCTAGAGAAAGAGTTTCTCCGAGAATTTCCCGCCTTTAAAGCACCCTGATCCATTTCTTACAATCAGCACCACCCTTAAAAGGGTGGTTTGAGGTAGGCCTATAAGGCCTTGTTACCGGCCAGCATCTCAAGATGCTGGCTTTCACTACGTTCAAGCCCCTATGCCTTTGCCTCTTTTGCTTAGCCCTAAAGGGCTGTTAGTATTACCAGCTAACCCCTAAAGGGGTCTTCGTACTCTTTCACACTAAGCTTATCCAGTGCAATGTCATGCTTCTCTTGCTCTTGGATATATTTTTGTATAGTCGCTTCATTAAGACCTACTGTGCTCACATAATATCCAATCGCCCAAAAGTGGCGGTTTCCAAACTTATATTTGAGATTTGCATGCTTGTCGAAAATCATGAGCGCACTCTTTCCTTTGAGATATCCCATAAAACTCGAGATGCTTATCTTAGGCGGAATGCTCACCAACATATGCACATGGTCACTCATCATGTGGCCTTCGATTAACTCCACTCCTTTATATCCGCAGAGCTGCCGGATAATCTCTCCTATCGACTGGCGATATTGATTGTAAATGATCTTTCGCCTATACTTTGGGGTGAACACGATATGATACTTACACATCCATTTCGTGTGACCGAGGGGTCAGACTCTGACTCAAACTATTATGTTGATTGGCCATCGAACACCTTTCCTTTCTGCATAGCGGCTTGAACACTGCTATTGTAATAGGAAAGGTGTTGGTGCGTAAAACGCCCTTTGTCTTCTACCCGCATAGCGGGTGGTTTTCTGTTTCGCACACCAGTGTGCTCAACGGACTAAAGTCTTTAAATAAAGAAAACACCACTTGGTGTCATTTTGTGGTGTTTTGCCTGTTTTGTTGATTAAGGTTTTATCAGTTGGCCTGCGGCGAGCATCTTCTCTACGATCGTATACATATTCGAGACTTCCCCTACCACGAGTTTTTCTGTCAGATCAAAGAAGTTCAGACAGGTGCCACATGTAAGGATCTTGGTGCCTGTGCTCTGTAGTTTTTTGAGGTCATCGAGAATCTCTGAACCTTCACAGGTAAGATACGCCGCTTCGTTGTAGACGAGGACAGTGTCAATGGGTGACTTCTGCTCAGCTAGCGTATAAGCGAAGCTGCGCATCAGGATATCTCCGAGTTCTCTGTTACTCTCTCCCATATACCGTGAAGACAGGACAAGGACCGTCTCTCTCTTCTTTTCCTCAGAGGTGGTTATGTTCTTTTCCATCAGTACCTTCCTTTTCATTTTCCTTGAACCGATTGATACAAATCGATATACTCAGAGTATCACATCTTTAGGAGAAATTATGGATTTCCGTCAATTAGAGGCCTTTGTATGCACCGTAGAACTGAAAAGTTTTACCGCCGCTGCACAAAAGCTTTTTCTAAGTCAGCCGACCATCAGCTCCCATGTGAGTTCTCTTGAGAAGGAGCTTGGTACGCAGCTGATCCGGCGTACAAGCAAAGAGTTTGTCGTCACCCCTGAGGGAGAGCGCCTCTACGTGCTTGCCCAAGGAATGCTGCGTATGCGCGAGCAGGCTGTAGGAGAACTCAGTGATCAGCACGCAAAAGATCTTCCAATTGGAGTGTCGACCATCCCTGCTCAGAGTCTTCTGCCAAAGATATTAAAAGCCTTTTCAGATCTCTATCCTGAAGTCCATTTCTCCGTAGAGCAGTCGGAGAGTCTCGATATCATTGAGAAAGTCTCTCAGAGAAATCTGGAGATCGGGTTTGTGGGCATGATAATCGATGAAAGTGCCTGCACATACTTGCCGCTCGTGCACGACGAACTGGTCATCGCCACACCCAACAATACACACTTTGAGAGCCTGAAGGATCGCGGTGTCACTGTTCGAGAACTTCTGAAAGAGCCCCTGATTCTCCGCTCAGAGCTTTCCGCCAGCGAAAGAGAAGCCGAGACATTTCTCACATCCATCGGCTTGTCTCTGGAAGACCTTCATATCGTCGCTCGGATGAATGATGCGCAGCTCGTCTCGCGCTGTGTAGCCAAAGGGCTTGGCATCTCCATCATCTCAAAAAACGCGGTTGAAGAAGATGTCATCATGGGAGATACGCTGATCTTTCCCTTGTCAGATCCTCCACTGGTGCGCACACTCTATATGGTGTACCGGGATGATGAGTTCCTCACAAAAGTGGCTCGTCGTTTTGTCCAGATGATGGAGGAATCCTTCGCTCTTACTTCCTAATCATAGAAGAACATGAGTAGAGACAGCGAGTAGATGGGTTTTTCCTGGATCGAATCACCATCTACTTGACGCAGATAGAGTCTCAGCTTTCCGAAATCCCCTTCCCAGTCTTTGGGAAGTTCTCGCTGAACTTCATCTGTGGCCCACGCATACACATCAATGGCGGTGCTCTCACCGTCTTTTTTTATTGTCAACATCTGCCCATCAAAGGACAGATCGAAGTCTCCCACTTTTTTGTCGCCCTTCTCATAGAGGGAGAGCATTCGCATCGAGGAAGCTCCATCGAGTGCAAATGATGCGTCTTCATCTCGAAAGTAACTGAAGTAGGTGCTCTGCCAATCAGGAGCTGACGGTCTGATTCCAAACACGGCTTCAAATTCCTGATCCGTCTCTACCGAGGGGATGTAGGCGATATAACCAAGTCCGTCATTGTAGCGTAGATAGTTGAGACTGCTGCGGATCTTATTGGCCTTTTCCACAGAGAGATCCTTCTTAGGGATAATCACCTCTCCCTGTAGCATCCCCTCTTCCCGTAATATCGCCTCTATGCGTGAGACCTGATTCTTTACCGCCTGAGCCCAGGCATTGGTGGGGAGAATCATGAGGACAAGGGTGATAATCATCGCGAAGTATACAATGACTCGCGGTTGGAAACGTTTCTGCACGCCGAGGAGAATCAGGCTGACGCTCGACCAGATGGCAGCGCCAATCAGGAGTATCCGGTTCTGGGTAAATCCATAGGCATTGATGCGGATAGATATCGCAAGAAATAGGATTCCCATCAGGGGAAGCACCAAAAGAGAGAACCTGTCTTTCAGATGGAGTTCTCCCGAGCGCGCTCTTCGCGCAATCATCAGTGCTACGACAAAGAGGCTGTACCACAGGACCAGGTGGGAGACGAGTCCCTCCGGCCATGTCCTGGTAATCAGGACGCGGGCAAAGAAAATATACAGAATGATCGTATAGATATAACTGAGGGGGATGAGGACTTTATCCATGAGGAGCAGAAATAATTTCGGGTACTCTTCTGTTCTCGGGGCTTCACTAGCCGTGATAAAAAACGGTACCGCAAACAGTAGCGCCACACCGTAAAAGATGTCCAGGTAGTATCGCCACACATTCGGAATTTTAAAGATCAGCTGATCGATGAGAAGGAGGAGGAAGGAAAGGCCTGCATAGAGCACGATGCCAAAGAGGATCGTCTGCAGTGCTTTGGCGAGTCTGTTGACAAACTCCTCACTCATTGATTTGAGCTCTCCCTCCTTTAGCGCACTGGCAAGCGCCACAAGAAGCAGGCTGCCCACATAGCCAAGCTGCTGATAGGGGGACATTTTGCTGGTGTTTAGAAATAGCAAATAGACCGCAACCGTAAGCACTAGGCTCAATCCAATCAAAGGAAGTTGCGTCTTCTTGTTTCGAAGCAGTGTCACAGCATAAAGAGAGAGCATGAGAAACAGCAATGCCAGTGGAATCGCTGTAGCTAATTTCCCAGTGATCCACTCGTGATTTTGAGCCACGAGACTCACAAAAAGTGCAGCTGCGGACAGACTTAATGCCGCAGCTTCTCGGTAAGCTCTTTCGATGTTCGGACCGATTCGTCGGACAGTATCGATGAATTTCATTTTAATTTTACCATTGTGACGCCATCACCGCCTTCGTAGTAACCACCGAAGCGGAATTCCTCTACGTATCGGTTATTCTTCAAGTATTCCTGTACAAACTTCCTCAGGACACCCGTCCCTTTTCCGTGGATGATCTCCAGCTGTGGAGGATTCGTGGTAAGAGCCTGGGCGAGGAAGCGTTCCAATGCGATTCTCGCAGACTCCACGTCTTTTCCACGCAGATCGAGACTTGTCTGTACGACGGCAGGCTGTGCATCACCCTGTCTTTTTGATGTGGTGGGGCTAATATCTTCTTCCACCTTTTGAACATCCTGGATATTGAGGCTCATCTTGATAATACCCACCATCGCACGGAAGTTGCCATTTTCATCGACGGGGCTGATGACCCTGCCCTTCGCCTGCAAGTGTGGAATATAAATCGCTTCTCCCTCGAGGAGCCGCACCGGCGGTTTGTGGGAGGGGCGTTTCTTCTTTTCTTTTTTCCTGACACGCTCACCGGCTTGTCGAAGTTTCTCCTGCTGCTGCTCCATTGCCTGGTAGTCCACTCCTGTACGCAGGGCTCGGAGTTCTTTCATGATGGTGCGCGCTTCTTCCTGTGTAGTAAACAGGAGTTCTCTCGCTTCTTCTTTCGCTTCTTCGAGCATCGCTTCTCGCTGCTGTTGCAGACGATCAAGCCGTGATTCGAGGTCGTGACGGAGTTTTTCTGCCTCTCTGGAAGTCTTCCTGGCTTCTTCCAGTTCTTTCTCTCCCTCCGATCTCTGTCTCTCCAGCTGGGAGAGCAGTTCGTCGAGCTGGGCACTCTGCCCTTCCAGGAAATGATCGGCTCTTGTTAGTATCGACTCCGGCATACCCAGCTTCCTAGAGATCTCAAACGCATTGGAGCTTCCGGGGATTCCCATCAAAAGACGAAACGTTGGAGAAAGTGTCGCTACATCAAACTCGACAGAGGCATTCTCATAACCTTCTTCTGTCAGAGCAAACTCTTTGATCTCGCTGTAGTGGCTGGTGGCAAAGACCATGCTGCCTCGCTCCTGAAGTTCAATCAGGATGCTGCGGGCAAGCGCCGCCCCTTCCTGGGGGTCTGTTCCCGCTCCCAGTTCATCGAGGAGGACAAGGCTTTTGCGGTCCGCTGCCTTTAAGATCTGTACGACATTTGTCATATGTGATGAGAAAGTCGAAAGGGACTGTTCAATACTCTGCTCATCCCCAATATCCGCATAGATATCTTCAAAGAAGGGCAGCGATGAGTCACTCTGAGCTGCGATAGGCAGTCCGTACTGATGCATGAGACAGGCAAGGCCCAGATTTTTAAGCGCGACGGTCTTTCCTCCGGTGTTTGGGCCTGTAATCACAAGAATCCTCGCCTGTTCTCCAAAATCCATGTCCATCGGCACCACCGTCTTTGGTTCAAGAAGAGGATGGCGCGCTTTCTTCAGAATGATGTGACCTTCTGTGATCTTTGGAATATTGCCGTTGATAGAGAGTGCAAACTTACCCAGACCGAAGAGCATAAACAGGTGGGTGACCAGTTCCTGGTTGGTTAGGATGGATATCTTCTCCTCCCCAATCCTTCCGCTTAACTCAAGAAGAATCCGGTGGATCTCCTTCTGCTCTTCACTTCGAAGCTCCCGCAGTTCATTGTTCATCTCGACGAGTGCCATGGGCTCAATATAGAGCGTATTGCCGCTTGCTGATCTGTCATGCACCATCCCGGGAACCCTTCGTTTGTGTTCTGCTTTTACCGGAATGACGAAGCGATCGCTTCGCATGGTCACAAAGGACTCCTGAAGGACATCGGTAAGCGCCCGATCACTCAGGAAAGAATCGATTTTCCTGCGAATGGCCACTTCGCTCGACTGAATGGCGCGACGAATGGAGGCAAGCTTCGCAGAAGCGCTGCTTTTGATCTCGCCGTCATCGGCGACGACCTCTTCAATGCGCTCCTCCAAATGCCTCTGTGGCAAGATCCTCCGGGCATAGTCAAACATTCTCGGAAATTCCTCTTGCTCAGAGAGCAGGTTTTCAAAAAACAGAAACACCCGCCGATGTGTGCGCAGCGTATCCATGACAGACAACAAGGTAGTGGGTTGTAAAACACCTCCGATGGAGGCAAGCCCTATATCTTCACTTAAGTCTCTCAGGGGACCGTCGGGCAGAGGAGAAAAGCCCAGTTGGAGGCGTATTGCCTCATCACACTGAGCTTTCCATTGTTCCAATTCGGCAGGGTGCCGTGCAAAACCGCGGCTTCGAAGCTTTTCGCGTGCTCCGGCCGAGGATATTTGATCAAGTACGTGCTCGAGGACTTTTTCAAACTCAAGCCGTCTTAGAGTCTGGGGAAGCATCTATTTGGCCGCCTTTAACTCCTGAATCTGTGTGTTCTTCTCCAGGAGGAGTTCCTGCAGCTGGCCGACACGGCCTTCCCACTGCAGCTGCTGTTGACGCAGAGACTGAATCTCTTTTCTCAGATTCATGCTCTCTTTATCCGAAGGACTTCCGCCATCGGCAGCGTCGATCATCTCCTGTAGTTCCACAATCTGATCACTCATGTAGATCATGACATAGCGATAGACCATATTGGCCGAAAGGGACAAGTCTTTTCTGCGCACAAGATTGATCAGGTCTTCCACTTGTTTGACAACTTTGTCAATTCTCTCCTGTGGCGCCTCGGTAAGCATGACGACGGTTCCGCCGTCGACGTTGAGGGAAACGCGTTTACTCATTATTCCTCCTACCTTCTCTGAGCATGTAGCTGCGTCTGCAGTCCTGAGTATATTCTATCATAGATTTCTTCCACTTCTTCGGTATTGAGTGTTCTCTCATTTGAGCCGAAGACCATGTGATATGCCATGCTCTTCTTTCCTTCCCAGGAAGGCTGTGTAAACGTATCAAATAATTGGACATCGGTCAGAAGGGGAACACCCTGTGCCTTGATGATCTCCATAATTTCTTCATGGCTCACCCGTTCATCGACAAGAATGGCTATATCGCGAGTAGCGGTCGGGAAGCGGCTTGCGGGAGTAAATACCGTCTCCAGAATATCATACCGGAACAGATGGCTCAGATTGATCTCTGCCAGTACCACTTCTCCCTCCAGCTCCCAGGCGGAAGCAATTTTGGGATGCAGGATCCCCATGCTCCCCACTACCTTGTCATCGAGCACGATGTCGGCTGAGCGACCTGGATGATAAAAAGTGGAGGATCCCTGGACAAATCTGCCTTCTACTCCGAATTCTTCAAAGACTGTCTCGATTTTTCCTTTTACATCATAGAAGTCTCCGGCGTCAAGAGTGCCGATGGAGAGTTTCTTCTCCTGCAGCATCTCTTCGCCCTCTCGATGGAAGACATGGCCTATTTCATAGATAGCCTGCTCCTGTGCGCCTTTCTTTTGGTTACTGACAAGGCACTCCAGTGCCGTCACCAAAAGTGACGGACGCATCTGAGAAAACTCTTCTCCCAGAGGATTTAGGAGCATCAGCGGCTCTTGATCGTCAAGCCCCAGGCGCTTCACATTCCCGGGAGAGACAAAAGAATAGCCGAGGATCTCATCGAGC
>CALFKA010000121.1 GCA_937880545.1 uncultured Clostridia bacterium
AAAAAATGAAATTATTACTGGATTTTTCTCGGAAGAATCCATGTGAAATATAGATGATCATCTTCTATTCTTTGCTCAGACAGAGAGTTTCTCGGCAGGAGAGAAAAGAACCTGTTGAAACGAACTCTATGAAACAGGCGTAATATGTGGAAAATGTCGCTTTGAGGTCAATTGACGAGAAGTTGACGAACTCACCATTTTGTGTTTATATTGTTGTGAATGTACATCAAAAAACATAGGAGGTTTCGATGAGTACACGCGAAATGATGACCATGGACGGCAACACGGCAGCTGCCCATGTAGCATACGCCTTTACGGAAGTTGCTGCCATCTATCCCATTACCCCGTCTTCGACCATGGCAGAAGTGGTGGATGAATGGGCGGCTCATGGGAAGAAAAACATATTTGGCCATCCTGTCAAAGTCGTAGAAATGCAGTCCGAAGCCGGAGCAGCCGGAGCAGTTCACGGATCTTTGCAGGCAGGCTCACTGACCACAACGTTTACCGCCTCTCAGGGACTTCTTCTGATGGTCCCCAACATGTATAAAATTTCCGGGGAACTCCTGCCGGGAGTCTTCCAGGTAAGCGCCCGCGCCATCGCCGGCCATGCCCTCTCCATCTTTGGTGATCACTCTGACGTCATGGCTACCCGCCAGACCGGTTTTGCGTTACTCGCCTCCGGCAGCGTCCAGGAAGTCGTCGACCTCGCCAGTGTGGCTCATCTTTGTTCCATCAAAGCGTCGGTTCCCTTCCTGCACTTCTTTGACGGGTTCCGCACGTCCCACGAGATCCAGAAAGTCGAGATCATCGACTATCACGATTACTACAGACTCTTGGATAAAGACGCCCTTAAGAGATTTAAAGAAAAAGCGCTGCGCCCTGAAAACCCCCTCTCCAGAGGAAGTGCGCAGAACCCCGATATTTTCTTCCAGATGAAGGAATCATCCAATCGATTCTATGAAGAACTCCCCGCCATTGTCACACACTACATGGACGAAATCGGCGAACTGACCGGGAGAAAGTATTCTCTCTTCGATTACTACGGTGACCCCGAAGCCAAACATGTCGTCGTCGCCATGGGCTCTGTAACCGAAGCCCTCGAAGAGACGGTCGATTATCTCTATGCAAACGGTGAAAAGACAGGCCTCCTCAAAGTGCGTCTCTATCGCCCCTTTGTCAACGAAGCTTTCCTCGCTGCCGTTCCGGCAAGTGTGGAAAGAATTGCTGTGCTTGATCGCACCAAAGAACCCGGCAGCCCGGGTGAACCTCTGTACCTTGACGTGCGAAGCGCCTTCCAGGATCAGGAGAAAAGACCTCTGATCGTAGGCGGTCGCTATGGTCTGGGAAGTAAAGACACCACCCCGACACATCTCAATACCGTATTTGAAAACCTCAAACGCGAAGAGCCCAAGAACAATTTCACCATCAGCATCGTCGACGATGTGACGCATCTGTCTCTGCCGGTGGAGAAGAAGATTATGACAGAAGATCCGGAGACGGTTCGCTGCAAGTTCTGGGGACTCGGAAGTGACGGAACGGTCGGTGCCAACAAAGCCGCCATCACGATCATCGGTGACAACACCGACATGTACGCCCAAGGATACTTCTCCTATGACTCCAAAAAGTCGGGCGGCGTGACGATCTCCCATCTGCGCTTTGGCAAGAAGCCCATCCGCTCCACTTACCTCATCGATGAGGCTGACTATATCGCCTGCCACAATCAGGCTTATGTAAACCAGTATGATCTCCTCAGCGGAATCAAAAAGGGAGGCACCTTTGTCCTGAATACCATCTGGGACGAAGAAGAGCTCAATGAGCATCTGCCCGCTTCTTTGAAACGAGACATCGCCAACAACGAAGTCAATTTCTATACCATCAATGCCACCGCACTGGCAGAAGATGTCGGTCTTGGTGGACGCATCAACAACATCATGCAGACGGCCTTCTTCCAGCTGGCCAATGTTCTGCCGATTGAAGACGCTGTCGCTTACCTGAAAGAGTCCATCGAAAAAGACTACGGTCGCCTCGGTGAAAATGTCGTCCTGATGAACTACGAAGTGGTAGACCGAGCTGCGGACGAACTCAAGAAAATCAATGTCGATCCGGCATGGGCCGACGCAGTTGATGAAGACGAAGTCAGTGTCGTTGAGACACCGGAATTCATTTCCGAAATCCTCATCCCGATGAGCCGCCAAGAAGGCGATGCTCTGCCGGTGAGCACTTTTGTCGATATGGCGGACGGAACCTTCCCGAGCGGGACAAGCGCCTACGAAAAACGCGGTATTGCCGTTCAGGTGCCCCAGTGGAAGAAGGAGACATGCATTCAGTGTAACCAGTGCTCCTATGTCTGCCCGCACGCTGCTATCCGCGCATTCCTCGCCGATGAAGAAGAGATGAAGAATGCCCCGGAAGGATTTGAAACCCTCAAAGCCCTCGGAAGAGGTATCGACCATCTGCAGTTCAAGATCCAGGTGAGCCCCCTCGACTGTACGGGATGCGGCAACTGCGCCGACGTCTGCCCGGCACCCAAAGGAAAAGCCCTGGTCATGCAGCCCTTCGAATCCCAGCTCGATGCACAGCTGCCCAACTGGGACTTCGCCCTTACCTTGACAGAAAAAGAGAATCCGTTTGCGATCTCCACGGTCAAGGGAAGCCAGTTCAAGACACCTCTCTTCGAGTTCAGTGGCGCCTGTGCCGGCTGCGGAGAGACTCCCTATATTAAGAACGCCACGCAGCTCTTCGGTGAGCGCATGATTATTGCCAACGCCACCGGGTGCTCCTCCATCTACGGTGCATCCGCTCCGAGCATTCCCTACACGACCAATTCTGCCGGCCGCGGTCCCGCTTGGGCCAACAGCCTCTTTGAAGACAATGCGGAGTTCGGCTTCGGTATGGCGACTGCTCTTAAGAACACGCGCGAAGGCATGAAAGCAGAAATTCTGGAGAACCTCGATGTGATTCCGGAAGACCAGAAAGCCGCCTTTGAAGGCTGGATGGCCAACATGGACAATTTCGCCGCTCAAGAGCCGTTTGCTAAAGAGCTTGCACAGATCATTGAGAAAGAGCCGGAAGATGAAAAACTCGCCGCTTTCTACAAAGTGCTTCGCAGAACCAAGGATGACCTCTTCAAGAAGAGCCTCTGGATCTTCGGTGGTGACGGATGGGCTTATGACATCGGCTACGGCGGACTCGACCATGTCCTCGCTTCCGGCGAAGACGTCAATGTCCTCGTACTCGACACAGAAGTCTACTCCAACACCGGAGGACAGGCCTCCAAGTCCACTCCGATTGCAGCGGTTGCCAAGTTTGCCGCTTCCGGCAAGAAGGTCAATAAAAAAGACCTCGGCATGATCGCTACAACCTACGAGAGCATCTATGTCGCCCAGGTAGCTATGGGAGCCAATCAGGCCCACTACCTCAAAGTACTTGAAGAAGCCGAAAGCTTCCCCGGCCCGTCGCTCATCATCGCCTACTCACCATGTATTTCACATGGCATCGTCACCGGCATGGGAACGACGCAGCGTCAAGAAAAACTGGCTGTGGAATCCGGCTACTGGCATCTGTGGAGATTTGACCCAAGAAAGATCGAAAAAGGCGAAAATCCCTTCACGCTCGACTCGAAAGAGCCGACAGGCGACTTCAAAGACTTCCTGAGAACGGAGCGCCGTTTCACCATTCTCGAGAATACCTTCCCTGAAGAAGCCGAAGTCCTCTTCCAGGAATCTGCCGCTGCTGCCAAGCGTCGCCTGAACAGTTACAAGCGCATGGCACAGGCTGACTGGAGCAAAGAATAACACGCAACTCATCTGAAGAGATGATGGCTTGCCCCCTCACCGGTTGCCGGAAGAGGGGGCTTTTTTGATTAGGCGGTGATCTCTAGAAAAGAACTCGGAGTCCATGAATGGAAAAGTATGGTATAATTTACAAAATAACATTTATATTTTCTTTATGTTTTATACAGGTTACTTCTCAGGTTGTGTCGTGCTTCTCACAGGCTTTAATAAAAAGGGGGGGAGGGATGTCCTTAACTTCCGTACGTAGAAAGCGAGTTGTTATTGTCTTACTGCTCGTAATGCCGATTCTTCTGCTGCTTCTTTCCGGTATCAAGATGATGAGCGGGAATCCTTCAGGGGAGCCTGTATTCATTGAGGAGACAAATACAGTAGAACCTCTGCCGGAAAAACTCACGTTGATCCAAAAGGTGGGCTCTAGTCTGCAGCGTGCTCTTCAGTATTCACTCCATAACCTCACTGAGTATATGCGTTTTGTGTGGATTCTCTGGCCGGGGATCTTTTTGTATCTGTGGGTGAGGGGGTATCTATCATTGCCGGCATTTCTCCTCACCCAAGCCTATCCCTACGTCATTGCACTTGTTGGGTATGTCACCAAGTGGCCAAATGCATTTTCTCCGAATCAGACGCCGAAAGCTTGGCTGGCGTATCTGCTCCCGCTATTTATAGGTTATCTTGTCGGTGCGCTCTTCTATCTCTACTTGAAATTGACCGGAGCAAAGGAACAACAGAGGCAGCGCTCGGGAAGCGCTATATCTCCCGCTGCGAAGGATATCCTTTCCTTTCTCCTCATCGCCTTCGTCGTTTCTTTCCTTGTCCTGGTCCTCTTTAACCAATATTCTGTAACTGTGATCGAGAAGAAATCTTCTCTGGATAGTGTCATGAAGCATAGGCAATATCGATCGCTTATGACGATGGTGCTAGAGTTTTTCCTGACTCTCTGGCCGGCTGTCATTGTCTTCCTGCTCTATACACAGCGCGTCTCTCGTCGACAAAGCTGGCTCCTGTTGGTACCTCTCATGCAAGTTGGACTTGTTGAATTCCTGTCCTTTATGGGTTATCGGTTGTTTGGTTTTGCTAGAGGAGTCGAACTGTATTGGCTCGTCTTGCTACAGCCCGTAGCCAGAGGATACTTGATAGGAGCCTTGTTCGCGCTTTATCTCTTCGCCACAAAGTCCTATTGGATACAAGCTGACGAGAGGATATCATAATAGTACGAAGGGTGAAATTGCAGTAGCTCATAGTGTTTTAGAGCTTTCGCAAGGTAAAAAACTCCGCTCTAATATTGACCTCTTACTACTAGGAAAACGAGGTAAATCAGTCGGAAGATAAAAATATATGAAAACAAAGTAATCCGATCTGTTTGCGATAGCGCACATGAAGAATGGTATTTCTCAATTGTGGATGAAGTCGGTGTGTTTATGGATAGCGCGAATCCAAGAAGGTGTGGGAGCGATCGAAAACGTAAAATGACATCTTCAGACGCAAAATGTGAGAAACAAGAAGGAACAGGACATTCGCTGAATATTGTCTAGGTGATGAGGCGTTAGGATCTGAAGAGAAGTATATTTCAGGATTCTTCGCCTTTTTTAGTGCAACAAAACTATAAATAACTCAGGAATGACACGAACTCACCTATCATTGCGTGTATAATATTAGTAACACCTTGTGAAGAACGACAAACAGTGTGTCTTCGCAAGCCTCTTTCATTTGCAAAGAATAGAATCAATCAGTCTGAGAGGAACGGACATGAAACGAAATACCTATCTTTACC
>CALFKA010000122.1 GCA_937880545.1 uncultured Clostridia bacterium
ATCGATTCTGTCTTCTCGGTGGCACGTAAGTAGCGCTGTACTTTTTCATGAAACTGCTCTTCTGTGGGGAGCTGTTCATTTGCTATCATGCGCTGATCACAATAGACACACTGATGTTTGCAGCCCATATGCGGCAGAAAAAAAGGGATATTGACGTGATTCACTCCAAGGCCCTCCTCGCAGCATCTTTCTCAGCGCTGCGGCGGTTGGCGCCCTCTCCCTGAGCGACGGGTTTGTTGTCGATGTAGAGAGTCACTTTGAAGTGCCTTTGATGATCGGGTCCGGTGACGGAATCTACTCGGTAACTCAAGCGGCGTTTTCCACCGCGCTGGAGTTTCTCCTGAAGAATGCTCTTGTAGTCAAGCAGGCGCTCACCTTCTAAGACCCCCACAAGATGACTTCGGAAATGACGCAGCACGAACTTCCTTGTAAAGCCCATGCCTCTATCGAGATAGATTGCGGCGATAAAGGCTTCTGCTGCGTCAGCAAGCGTCGAGGGACGCTCCCGCGCACCGACCTTCTCTTCGCCTTTTCCTAATCGAAGCATAGGCGCAATGTCAAGCTTTGCGGCAAAGTATTGGAGCCCCTCTTCACTGACGATGCGAGAGCGGAGCTTGGTAAGTTCACCCTCTCGATGCGTCTCTCCCATCTCCTCATAGAGATATTCGCTGATGACAAACTCCAAGATAGCATCCCCGAAGAACTCCAGGCGTTCATTGTGTTGCCAGGAAATATCGGGGTGTTCATTTTTATAAGAGCTATGTGTAAGTGCTTCCTCATAGAGTTCAATGTTTCGCCATCGAATCTTAAGGCGTTTGAGGTAATCCTGAATTGACAAATTAAATCCTTTTTTCTGTTCCCAATTCCTCTGCGATCTTTTCTACCATAGAGGAATCAATGTATTTCTTTAAGTAACGCAGGGCATTGCTGAATGCCCGGGCATCACTGCTTCCATGTGCCTTGACAACACAACCTTTCAGGCCAAGAAGCGGTGCTCCACCATATTCGCGGTAATCCATCTTCTTGAGAACTCGCTTCAGCTCTCCCTTGATCATGAGAGCCCCGAGTTTACTGAGGACGGAAGCCATCATCGCCTCTTTGACTTCTCCTAGGAGAGTAGAGGCCATCCCTTCTGTCAGTTTGATGATGACATTTCCTGTGAAGCCATCCGTCACATAAACATCCGCTGCCCCCTCGGGAAGTTCTCTTCCCTCGACACTTCCGACGAAACGAAAATTCGCTTCCTCAAAAAGAGGATAGGCTGCACGGACAAGCTCATTGCCTTTCCCCTGCTCTTCACCGATATTGACGATACCCACACCGGGGTTTTCAATCCCCAGAACTTCTTTAGCATAGAGTGAGCTCATAAGACCAAAATCTCGCAGATGCACGGGGGTGCAGTCCGCATTGGCTCCTGCGTCACAGATGAGGCTCATCCCTTTTCTTGTGGGATAGACCGTCGTGATGCAGGGGCGAGCTATGCCCTTGATTCTTCCGGCAATCAAAGTTCCAGCCGCAAGGAGAGCTCCCGTATTACCGGCGCTCACAAAGCCCGAGATCTTTCCTTCTTTGAGATCTCGCATCCCTCTCACCAGCGGAGAGTCTTTCTTGTTTCGGATCGCCTCCACCGGCGCATCATCCCCCAGCACAATCTGTGTACAGGGCACGATCACTACCGGGGCATTTCCCACCAGCGGGCGGAGCTGACGCTCATCCCCGTACAGCCAGAGCGTGTCATCGATCTCTTCGAGAACACCGAGCGCTCCTTTTACGATTTCTTCCGGGGCGTGGTCGCCTCCCATTGCGTCTATTCCGATCGGCATGCTTCCTCCTTTTGGTTCTTGTTCAGTTTAGCATAAAAGGGAGGTTCAGTGGAATAGAGTCCAGATCCTCTCACGAAAACAGAAAGAAGAAGGCACAAAGATTTGGCGCTTCTTTGAGCCTTCTTCGACAAGACATGGTAGTTATTAATGACGACAAAACGTAGCCTAGGCTTCTGCCGGCGCTTCTTCTACCTTTCCTTTGACCGGATCAGACTCACCGACACGGAAAACGGCAATATTGAAGTATGCCATGATGATAGAAACAAATGGATTGATGAGGCTTAGGAAGACAAACGGGAAGTAGCTGAAGGTAGGCACTCCCAGTGTTGCCGCCTGATAAGCTCCACAGCCGTTCCACGGGAACATTGGCGACCAAAGACTGCCGCCATCCTCCAGTGTCCGTGAAAGATAGTACCTCTCGAGTCCCATTTCATCATATTTCTTGTAGAGCATTCTTCCGGGGATGATATTGGCGAGATACTGGTCTGTAAGTACGAAGTCTGAAGCGATACCGGTGATGATGGTCGTGGCTACAAGGCTTCCCACATTTTTCACAAAGCGGTTGATGACGCGCTGAAGGATCACTTCGGTAAATCCGGCTTCCTCCAAGATCCCACCGAAACACAGAGCAAAAATAATCAGTGAAATCGTCCACATCATACCGTTGACACCACCTCTGTTGAGCAAGCGGTCCACCAGTTCGAGTCCCGTGCTGGTTTCAAAACCGTCGAGATAAACCGTCAGGATATTTGTAAGACTTGAGCCCTGGAAGATCGCCGCAAAAATGCCTCCCACAGCAGAAGCTCCAATCAGCGAGGGAATCGCAGGAATCTTCAGGACTGCCGTTAGAAGGACGATGATAGGAGGAATAAAGAGCCAGGGAGTGATATTGAACTGAGATGCCAAAGCCCCCTGAATGCCTTCAATGGTAGCCAAATCCACTGAAGCAGCGCTGTGACTGAGTCCAATGACCGTATACAGGATAAGAGCCAAGAGCATGCTCGGAGCTGTCGTATAGAGCATACTGCGAACATGCTGATACAAGTCTGTTTCCGCTGCAGCCGCAGCGACGTTTGTGCTGTCCGACAAGGGAGATAGTTTGTCTCCAAAGTAAGCCCCTGATACGACCATTCCGGCCGTCAACGCCGGGTTGATTCCAAGCCCTGCACCGATACCCATCAGGGCGATGCCGATGGTACCGCTTGATGTCCAAGCAGAACCTGTCGCCAAAGAGACGATAGAGCACAAGATCGCACCGGTAGGCAGGAAAAATCTCGGTGAAATCAACTCCAGCCCGTAGTAGATCATCGTAGGCACCGTACCACTTAGCATCCAGGATCCGATCAACATGCCAACAATCATGACAATGATGAGTGCTTCTACAGCGCGAAAGACACTGTTGATCATCCCGTCGCGGATTCGTTCCCAACCGAGACCTACTTTTGCAGCTACGGCCGCCGCAATAATCGTGGATATCACGATCGGAATATGTGGATCCAACCCGAGAACGACCATCGAATACACAATGATAATAGCCATCGCGAAGACAGGTAAGAGAGCTTCCCAAAGATATGCTTCTCTCTGCATGCAAAAACCTCCTAAAAATATTTGCTCTCTATGATGCAATAACGATGCCGTCATTTTAGTGCAAATACCCGGAGGTTTCTCTCTGTTTCAGGAAGTTTATTTCCTGACAGATGGATTCTCAGGAAACTTATTTCCTCTGCTGACGCCTTTCAAGCCACCCTCGTAGATCATACTCCGCAAGCTTATTATTCAACTGTCTTCTCGTGATGCCGAGCGCCTGCGCCGTAAGGTCGAGGTCATAGCGCTGATTTACCAGTTGTGCTGCAATATACTTCTTTTCAAAGGTGCTTCGGGCTTCGCGCAGTCCCGTGCTGAGCGGCTGAGTTTCAAAGGGGACATGCAGGAGGACGTCATCTCTCGTAATCTGTTGATGGTCGCTTAGCACCACCAGACGCTCCACGATATTGCGAAGTTCACGAACATTGCCCGGATAGGGATAGCGGCACAGAAGTTCCATCGCTTCCGGCTCAATCATATCCACCGGTTGATCCATTTCCTGTGCGGCGACATGGAGAAAGAAATGAACGAGCGAGGGGATATCCTCCATCCGCTCCCTCAGTGCAGGCACCCTGATGACAATCCCACTGAGTCGATAAAAGAGATCCTCTCGGACTCCATGAATCCTGCCGTTGACCTCTTTACTGTTCGTGGCTGAAATCAAGCGAAAGTCCACCTTTTCAGCTTCACTGCTGCCAATACGCGATACTGTCTTGTCTTCGAGCACGCGCAGGAGTTTGACCTGCGTTGCCTCTTCCATCTCACCGAGTTCATCGAGAAACAGGGTGCCACCATTGGCCATTTCAAACTTACCGATATGCCTTGCCACCGCTCCCGTAAAGGAGCCTTTTTCGTGGCCAAAGAGTTCCGACTCCAGCAGACCCTTTGAATACATCTGACAGTGCACAGGAACAAAGGGGCCTTCTCTGCGTGTACTCAGGTCATGTATATGGCGGGCGATCACTTCTTTGCCTACCCCCGATTCACCGAGAATGAGAACGGAGAGAGAGGAGGAAGCAATGCGTTTTGCTAGTTCCATCAGTTGGCGAAACACCGAATTCTGGCTTTCCAAAAACACTTTTCCGGAGCGGAGTTCCTGGTTTTCTCTTCGCAGCCGCTTCATCTCGAAAATGCGTTCAATATCCCGCAGAAGGGTACTTGGGTCTTCGCTCTTAATGTAATAGGAGTAAGCACCTTTTTTCATCGCTTCCACTGCGCTCTCTACCGTGGCAAACGCACTCAGAACAATCACTTCCATGTCGGGCTTCATGGCCTTCGCGCGGCCAAGGAGGTCAATCCCGTTTTCACTTCCAAGAAACAGATCTGTAAGCATCAGCTCTACCTCCTCTGTTTCAAGGATTCCCATCGCCTCTTCAATGTCCGCCGCCTGCCAGACACGATAGCCTTCGCTCTCCAGAAGCATCTCCATGCTCTGCCGATACTCCTTCAAGTCATCCACGACCAAGATCGGATACGTGTCCATCTACTTCCTCTTTTCTATCTTTAGGGTAAAGCGCGTTCCCTCCCCATCAAAGGATTCGGCGCGGAGATCCCCTCCGAGATTTTTTGCTTCATTGTATGCCACATACAGTCCGAGCCCCGTCCCAGAGCTTTCAGGCTTTGATGTATAAAACGGATGGAAAATATACTCTATGGAATCAGCGGGAATCCCCACCCCATTGTCATGAATCACAAAACTATATTCCTTTTCATCAGAGATACAGGATATCTTCAGGATTCTCTTTCTGTCTACCTTCTCCAGCGCGTCGATGCTGTTGTCGAGGAGATTGAGAAAGATCGTTTTAAGAGACTCTACATAGAACGGCCACTCACAAACATCCGGGGATTCGAGTTCTACTGATATTGCAAGAGTCTTTAAAGGACTTTCATAGAGAAGAAGGAGACTCTCAATAAGATCCACCACATCGGTAGAGCGTGCTTCGTCGTGATTGACGCGTGAAATATCCAGCATATGAGAGATCAGGGCATTGATTCGGCTCATTGACTCCTCCATCAAGTCGATAATGGAGCTCTGCTCTTTCTTCTTGAGAAGAAACAGTCCGTTTCGGATGATGCCCAAAGGGTTTCGGATCTCATGGGCAAAGCCTGCCGAGAGCTGTCCGATAGCGACCATCTTGGACTCCTGACGAAGCCTTTCTTCCAAAAGTTCTCTCTCCCCTATATCCTCGATGATAAACAAGTTTCTCCACTGCTGCTCCTGAAAGAACAGGCGCTTTGTGATACTGAATCTTTTCCCTTTGTGATCAACTTTTCTGGGCGTTTCACCTTCTTGCCAGGCAGGCGTTAGGAGTGTGCGAAGAGTATCGAAACTCTGGTAATTTGCATTCAGATAGACTTCTTTTGGCAAGTCAAGCAATCGGCTTGTTGTGGTGTTCGACTCGACGATCAGCCCTTTTTCATCACAGATGATAAGAGCGGTCCCCAGATGATCCATGATCTGCCGGAGATTGCTCTGCATGCTGAGGAGGTCCGCTGTCGTCTCCTCGACACGCTGCTTCAGTGAATAGTTCCAGTAATAGGAAACCAGGGAGATAATAATGATTCCTACTCCTCCTCCGACAATCAAATCTATGGGTGGCTTTTCTCCCTGGATGGACTGGGAGAGGCCAAACCACTTCTGTTGCGCCTTATCGAGGATATCTTTTCTTTTCAGTTGCAGAATCCCTTTATTAAGAATGGAGAGTAGCAGGGGGTTATCTTTATTAATCCCAAAGACAACGTCCTTTTCATAGAGCATCTCCAAGCGGTATTTTCCTCCGGAGTCTTCATCGAATTCCTTCCAGAAAGAATAGATGACCGCTTCATCTCCAATGCCGATTTCCGCTCTTCCTTCAAGGAGAGCCTCAAACACAGCATATGTACTGTTTACTGTAATCAGTTCCGGTGGTTTTAGTCCCGAACTGTTATAAAGATTTGCGACAAATTCATTGGCCAGATCTCCCTCGGGCACGACGACCTTTTTTCCCGACAGGTTGGTGCGAAAGTCCCCCTCTATGTCAGGAGGATAGATGAGAAGCGTCTTCAACTTGTACATGGGAAGGGTGAGGTCAAACTCAACCGCACGTGAGGCGCTGGGAAACATGTCGACAGCGTCTACATCTCCTGCCCGCAGTGCTTCGACAAGATCATAGAAAGGATACATGGAGATCTCGATGGAGGTCTCCAGCTCAATGGACAACGCATTCATATAGTCGACAATCAGCCCATCATAGCTTCCCTTTTCTTCATCATAATAAGAGATCGGGGGCGCCGTGATGTCTGAGGCAAGCCGTATCGGATGATCTTCCAGGTACTGCCTTTCTTCGGGGGTTAAATTTCCCGAATAACGGAGGTAGTCGTACCAGGGAATCCCGCTGCTCCAGCTCTTATGCACTGTTACAACGAAAAACAAGACAACGAGCACAATAAGGAGTGGCAGGAAAATTCTGCGGAAGTTTTTAAAAGAAAACATGCCGGGTCCTTTCTGATCTCACTCTCGTATCAGTGTAGCCTTTATGTAGGTTTTTGAGAAGGTCATCCCGGAAAAAACGCACGAAAAAAAGAGCCTGTGTTCAGACTCTTTCTCATCGTGTACTAGTCTTCCATTGAGACAATTTCTTTGCCTTTGTACTCACCACAGTTGGGACATACGCGATGGGTCACCATCGGCTCATGACAACTGGGGCATTCAACAATGGCGGGAGCGACCATTTTGATATTGGATGCGCGTCTCTTATCTCTTCTGGCTTTAGATGTTTTCCTCTTTGGTACTGCCATTACCTCACCTCCTACAGCAGCGATTTCAGTTTGTCTAACCGGGGATCTGTCATTGCCTGTTCACAGTCACATGGAGTCACATTGCGGTCTGCACCACAGTGGGGACAGAGCCCTTTACATACTGCATCGCAGAGCACTTGAGAGGGGCGTTGAACAACGAAGAATTCGTTGACAATTTCAGCCAGGTCAAACTGCTCATCCTCTTCGGGTTCAAGCAGTTCTTCCGCCTCCACTTCATAGAGAAAGGAGGTTTCCTTCAGGCAGCGATCACAGGGGACTCGCACGAGCAGGCGGCCTTGAAAGCGAAGCATAATCTGACTCCCTTCGCGACTCAGCGACCCTTTGACATGGACGGGTTCTTCAGCGCCCTCTACTTCTACGGGAATATCCTCATAAAAATTGTGATAGCGTAATTCTCCCCTGCGGAGTTGTCGAAGAATCTGTCTCATATCCACCTCTCGGAACAACAGTAAGAGTATATCAGTTTCGTTCCTGTTGTCAAGCTTGAACGAGTCTGAGCGTATCTCTTGCGATGGCGAGCTCTTCGTTGGTCGGCACAACCAGGATTTTGACGGTTGAATCGTCCGTGGAGATCTCTGCAAGCTTTCCGCGTACCTTGTTCTTTTTGGGATCAAGTTTGGCGCCCAGGAATTCCAGCCCTTCACAGATATATCTGCGGTCAAGTGCGGAGTTTTCCCCAATGCCACCGGTAAAGATGATGCAGTCTACGCCGCCCATAAGAGCCGCATAAGAACCGATATATTTTTTGACGGAGCGGCGGAAGATGGACAGCGCCAGTGCGCACTGCATATCCCCTGCGCTCGCATTATCGCTCAGATCGCGGAAGTCACTTGAGTAGCAGGAGATGCCCAGTACCCCGGACTCTTTATTTAAAATCTGGTCCATTTCATCGGGCGATAGGTTTTCTTTCTGCATTACATAGTGATAGATCGCCGGGTCGATATTGCCACTTCTCGTCCCCATGACAAGCCCTTCAAGAGGTGTAAAGCCCATCGTGGTATCGATGCTCTTACCATTTTGGATGGCGGCAAGAGAGGAACCGTTTCCAAGGTGGCAGGTGATCGTGCGCATCTCTTCTTTTGGAATTCCAAGGAATTTTGCGGCTGTTTCAAAGACATATTTATGGCTCGTGCCGTGGAAACCGTAGCGGCGGACACGATACTTTTCATAGAAGCGGTAAGGTAGAGGATAGATATAAGCAGGAGGTTCCATCGACTGATGGAAGGCTGTGTCAAAGACAGCGACATTCGGTGTGCCGGGCATGATCTTCTGCATGGCACGTACACCCAGGATATTGGGAGGATTGTGAAGCGGAGCCAGGTCGGTCGCTTTTTCCACCGCATCCATGACTTCTTCATCAATAATGACGGACTCGGAGTAAGCTTCTCCGGCATGAACAATGCGATGACCTACCGCACCGATTTCATCGAGAGATTTGAGGATGTTGAACTCGGGACTTATCAGTGTATCAATTGTGAGTTTCAGGGCGGCGGTGTGATCCGGCAGAGGCTGCTCGAAAGTGTGCTCTTCTCCATCATTGGTCTTGAGTACCAGGCGAGAGCCGTCCAGTCCGATGCGTTCGACTAATCCGCTGGCGACGAGGGACTCATCACTCATATCCAGCAATTGAAATTTCAGCGAGGATGAGCCACAGTTAATGACAAGAATTTTCATGGTATCTCCTTATAATCTCGCTTTTTGCGAGGTGTTGACAGTATCACTCTTTGAGAACATTATAACAATTATAACAGAATTCGTCACAAAAATGGGCATACAAAAGGACCGAATTTCGATCCATTCTGATTATTCTCCTTTCTATTCAAAGAGAAAAACTTCTGAGCAAGTCCAGGTATCACGAAAAGAGAAAGGAACATGCGCTACATGACAAAGCAAGAGGTGACAATATTTTTCGAGCTATTCTTTTTTACGAGCCCAAACTCCTAGACAATCTCTATGGCTGCCAGGCATTTGGCGAGCCCGCTCGACATATTAAACACTTTGTGAGGGACATTTCGGTCAAGATAAATACTGTCCCCCTCAAAGAGATGGTATTCTTCTCCATCGATCAAGTAACATACTTCCCCCTCGAGAACAAGAGCAAACTCCACCCCTTCATGGACGATAGTCTCTGCTTCCTCTTCGCTCAGTGACTCTACATAGGCGATCATGACGGAAAGCTCCGTCAATAATCCCCCTGCCAGTTTCGAAGGCATCATAAACCGGTAACGGATGGCAGAGATATCAGAGAGCTTCTCTTCGTCTGCACGCGTGATCAATACATCAGAGTGTACTTCGTCGACGAAGAAGATACTCACTTCCGTCTTCAGTTCACGGGCAATTCTGCGGAGTACCGGAAGGGAAGGTTCTGCAAGATTTCTCTCAATCTGTGATAGATAGGCGATGGTGATGTCAGAAGCCTTTGCCAGCGTATTGAGGGTAATCCCCCTTTCTTTTCTCATCTGGCGAATGCGACCGCCAATAAGTTCCAGCGTCTGATGGGGTGCGTTTTCTTTTTTCATGACCTGGCACCTCCATGCGTCAGCCATACGATGGTCGTCGGCTCATCCCGGACATTTCTCAGTTGATGGCCTGTCATCTTAGGAATATAGATGCTGTCACCGGCTTTCAGGACTTCGCAGGTTTCTCCCACCCTGTACTCGATAGCGCCTTCAACTATATAGATCCACTCATCGGTATTTACTGATATTGGCTCTTTTACCAGGGAAGAATTTCCCGGCACATGGAGCTCGATCGCCTCCATATGAGGCTTGATCAGTCCTTTCCACTGAAAAGGCGTGAGAACCTCCGCCTCCCCAAAGAGATTGCTGAAGTGGACTTTGGCACGTTCTTTCTTTTTCACCACAACTGCTTTCACCTTGCGCTTCTTCATGTCGAGCGCAATATTTGCGGGGATTTCCAGAAATTCAGTCAGTTTTCGAAGAACCGAGATGGAAGGCTCAAACCGACCATTTTCGATATGAGACAGATAGCCGGTTGTCACACCCACTTCTTCCGCCAGTTCCCGTAGAGTTAGTTTCCTAGCCTTCCTTGCTTCTCTGAGAATCCCCCCGAGCATATTCATTCCTCCATTTCTTTTTTGAAGTAAATCGGGTCGACCCCTTCTTGCCACGGTATGAGCACACCCGCTACTCTGCCCTCCACATCCGTTTGAAACTGCGCAGTAAATAGCAATTCCAGGAATGTAAAAGTGAAGGTCTCATAGTGGAGATGCTCAAGCATGAGCGGGCAGTCATTGTGAGTAAGCAGCAGTTCTTCGTCTTCGAGTTCTACTCTGAGTTGTCCGTATCCCGGATGTTGATACACACCACAATAGTCTTTCAGTTCATGTGCAGGAGTGGCACCTTCCACTTTCTTATCGAGGATGGCAGCCATTCCCTTCTTCATTTCCTCTTCGAACTTGCGCACCTCTTGTTCATATGTCGTAAACCAGTCTCTGGC
>CALFKA010000123.1 GCA_937880545.1 uncultured Clostridia bacterium
TGGCCGAAGAAGCCAGGCTCAGAGAGCAAGGTGTCACGGAATTTAACGAGTATGGCGAGGAATACCGCCGCTTGCTTCTGAAAAATCAAGGTGACCGCGACACCGCTGCAAAGAATCTCGCTAGGCTTTTACAAGGCGAAAATGCTGCAGAGCTCGAGTCCTGGATGGCCAGGATTTTTTATACAAAAACTCACGGTGGCACTTTAAGCGCTGAGAATCAAGCAATTCTTGACACGATTTTAAGCGGCATGTCCTTGATGCCTGGAGACTCCAAAAGACATTTCCGGAACATGATCAACGCCATGATCGACCAGATCATCGCTGGGAATCCGGCAGTCGCTGGAGAGGCAGAAAAACTTAGAAAGCATCTCCTAAGCCAGCTCGATGGCGAAGATGGAGCATACGAAGCAGGACAAGGCATTGTAGATGGTCTTGAAGCCGGTATGCGCAGTAAGGCCGATAAGCCTGCAAGCCGAGCGGCCGCCATTGCCAAACAAGCTGTTGCTGCCATGAAGAGACAGCTTGTTACCTACTCTCCATCAAGAGTCACCATGGCCATCGGTGAAGATACTGGCGAAGGCCTAGCACTCGGTCTGGAAGAAAAGATGAAGCGAGTAGGCGCTGCTGGTGAAGGACTTGCCTTGTCTGCTTACGAAGGCATCAGCGAACTTGATGTTGGCGTGCCTGATCTCCCTGCATCTGCAAGGACTCGACTCCAAAGCTTTGAGGACATCGCCCTGCAGATCGGAGCTCAAGGGAGCCCAGAAGGCATTAGCTACTCTCGCATGGGCGAGGTCATGTATCAAGTCATGAGTCGAGTGGCCAAAGAAAATCCAAATATCTTGACGTTTGATCAACGAGACGGCGAGCGGTGGGTGAAAGGAGTTGTGAAAACATGAGATTAATGTTTGATGTCAAATATAAGGGGGTTGCAGGGGAGCTTAATCTCTCGAATCGCCCGAATCTCTTTTACAGATCCCACTCTTTTATGGCTCCGGAATGGAGAGTGCACTCTACTCCCCTACTCTCTGGTCGGGGATCGGACATCACTGGATTTTATAAGGAGATGAGAGAGTACAGCCTCGTACTCAACGTGAGAGCGGAGTCAGAGGAAGGTTTTTACCAGCTTCTCAACTCTCTTACAGATCACTTTGAAGCAGATATCCTGGCAGAGACTCCAGGGAAACTCTATGTCAATGATGAATACATCCTGTGTTACATTACTGGATCGAAAAAAGCCTCCTGGCGAAAAGGAATGAATTGGATCGAAGTCTCTCTTCGAGTCCTTGCTCCTAACCCCACGTGGATCCGAGAACGCAAGTTTTCCTTTATGGCCAGTGGCTCAGAAGAAACTGACTTGATGGAAGGAAAGTCTTATCCAAATGCTTATCCGTACTACTACGTAGGATCTGGCGCAAGCAACTTGGTAGAAAATGACTCCGTCTCTGAAGCTTTGGCCATCATCGTCATTTATGGCTATGCAAAAAACCCCATCATCAAGATCGGGGAACGGAACTACCAAGTATTTGAAACGATCCAGCCTGGAGAGCGTATCGAGATCAATCAGATAGACCGAACAGTCTCCAAGATCTACAACACTGGCCAGAAAGAAAACATCTTTGCAAAGCGTGGCAAGGTCGAGTCAGTCTTTGCACCGATTAAGCCCGGCAGACAGATGCTCTCATCTTCTGGTGGCTTTGGAGTGGATCTGACCTTGCATATAGAAAGGAGTGAACCCAGGTGGAAATAATTCACGCAAATCACGAGTTTGAAGATCTTCAGCAGCTCCGTAAGATTAAGAGTTTTGACGTCGTGCTCTCTGACTCAAGTGATTCAGATTTTTTGCTTATTGCGCCACTAAAGAGTTTTGTGGTGCATCCAGCTAATATCGGGGACATCATCTATTGTCCAAACGGAGAGGTAGGCGGAGTCGTCAGTCGGCGCATTATCGAGGGTGAGCGCATTGATGTCTATGGCAAGACTTGGCGTGGCATGCTCAATAAAAATCTTATCCATCCTGCAACAGGCCAAGCCTATCGAGCAGTGAGCGGCAACGCAAAAACAGTCATTGAGGGTCTGCTCTCCAATCACTTTGGCAATCTCTTTACTGTCGCTCCTAGCTCTGTTACTCTGTCGGATCAATTCCGCTATGAGCCGATAGGAGATGGGATCCATCGCATGGTGAGCAAAGCCGGAGCAAAGCTTGTCATCAAACAAAAGGAGTCAGGAGTAGAGCTCTCGGTCGTGCCGAGAGAGGATCTCTCGGAGAGCATCGAGCTCTCGGAAGACTACGGCGTACTTGTAAAGATCGATGAAGATCAGTCACAGAACACTAATCACGTGGTGGCACTGGGTCAGGGAGAACTGCTGGATCGTAGAGTCATCCAGGCATGGCTACTCCCAGACGGCACCATCACTTATGACGAGAACCATCCGCTGCGGCCGCGCGGTGTAGATGAGCATACTCATAAGCTTGACTATCCAAACGCGGAAGACGACCAGACACTGTTTGAAGCCATTCGGAGGGTCTTCTCAAGGCAAAAAGCGTCGATTAATACATCTATCGATTTAAGCAACGCAACTGAGATTGAGGGCGATCTTGGCGACATCATCGCCACAAGAGAGCGTACTACTGGGATCTATGTCACTCAAAGAATCTCAAAGAAAATCATCAAAGTGCATGACACCGGAAGAGTCGTCATCCGCTACGAAGCGCAAGCGCAAGGAGTGTAAAAATGGCACAAAGACCAATTCATATAAACTTAGCTGTATCTAGATCGGAAGAGCACACGTCTGAACTCCAGTCACAT
>CALFKA010000124.1 GCA_937880545.1 uncultured Clostridia bacterium
ACCACCGAGATCTACACTCTTTCCCTACACGACGCTCTTCCGATCTCTAATCAACAACAAGGCTTGCCCTTCCTTGTCATTCCGGACAACATGACGGCTCAGCTAGATCCGTCGCTTGGTTTTCTCAATTTAATGGCAAAAGAAGGGAGCTTTCCCCAACTTAAAGCTGGATTGGATGAAAATCGAGAAGTAATGATTGAGTATCGTCAAGAAGCGATAGATGGACTGTATAGCCTGAGTGGTTCAGCCATTTTTATCACACTCTACTTGGGACTTATCTTCTTGATAAGTGCATTGGCTTTGCTTGCTTTACAGCAACTGAGCGAAAACCTGGATAATCGGCAGTACTATCATATGCTTCAAAAGTTAGGTGCTTCAAAACAATGGATTCGCCATTCCATCCGTCATCAGATTTATCTCTACTTTCTATTGCCGTTAGCATTGGGGATTGTTCACAGTTATTTCGGTCTCAGAGCTACAAAATCTCTGATGCTTCTGCTGGGAGCGAACTCTTCCTTCCGAGCGGCTATTCCGGTAGGTGCTATCCTTTTAAGCTTCTATCTCATTTACATGCTCAGCACCTATTACAACGCTAAGCGATTAATTGAATAATCGCTTAGAAACACATCGGATACAATAGACAACAAGGAAACCCCATAGCGTAGGATCTGTCTGTTGAGCTGTTTCCGGCAGAAAAACAAAAAGAAAAAAAGAGGTCTCTTCACACATCAATGATGAATGGAGAGACCTCGTTCCTTTAGAGTTCGTCAAATCTTACTATTTGACTAATTTCTCTCCTTCAGGATAAGGGTAGATCTAATTGATTCGAACGGCGTATTCGCCCCAGGCATTGAGTTCATCACCGAGTCGGATCACCGGCTTCCAGTTGATCTCTTCGAGATCGACACGAATCGGAGGCTGCCTGTCTGCATAGTGATGAGTCGGAGACAACAGAGTGATATCATCTTCCAGTGGAATGAAGTTCACATACTCCGTCGGCGCTTTGTCTGAGTCATGATACGTGGGTGACAGATCGCGGTTGTGGATCGTGGCTTCCAGATTGTTGAAGTGCTCCACAGCTGTTTTGTCGCTTTGGAAAGTGTCTCTCAGAGCATCCGACCTGTCAACCACAGTCTCAAGCGTAACATCCGGCTGCTGGTAGACAATCGGACTAAAGACGATAGTCGGATTATCCCCGGCTAGGATAGTTACGGTCTTGCTCACCGGTGAAAACTCTCCGCCACTTGAGCTGATCTCAAAGACATGGCTTCCGACAGGAAGGGTGAGGACCGTATTCAGGGGCATCTCAGTACCATCGACCTTGAGAATGAGGCGAGAGGTGAACACGCCCTGCTTGACAACCGAATTCTGACCGGAATCGATAAGAGTATAGCCTTCATCAAAAAATCTATTGACTTCTGTCCAAGGACCGTAATCAATTCCATCAGGAGGATAGTTTGCAGTATCGGGGGCATAATCACCGTAGACAATTCCCTCCGGAGGATAGTTCACCGTGTCCGCTACATAGTCTCCATAGCGAGGTTCTCCGACCGGTTCATACTCGCCATATTCCGTTTTTTTCAGCTCTTTCAGTCCAAGCTCTGTCCTGAGAAAATTCAGTGGTCCAAGTTCTGTTTTAACCAGTTCATAGCGTCCTGGGATCGTTTCTACATATTTGTACTCGCTGATTTCTTCACGGGCAGGATCAAGGCGCCATTGCAAGAAACGATAGACAAAGTTTCCTTCCCCATCAAACTCATACCATCCCAGTCCATCGATGTGCGTATACATGTACACAACATCTCCGTAACCTGCAGGCAGATCGACGGTTACTCCCCCGGAGTAATGTTTAGGGGCATTGCCCGAGAAGAGCGAAGGATCAAGAACGACTTCTACTCCGACATTGGCAAATGCTAAATCTTCCGGGAAGGAGATGATTAGCTTGCCATCGACGATGCGGACATTGTACCAGTAGCCGATCGGGCGGTTGTACTGAGCCGGAGTCTTCTTGCCGTTGTTCGGGCTCGAGTCCGCAATCTGATACCATACGCCACCTTCCTGAGAAGCCTGTGCTACATTTAGCTTCACATAGGTGTGCCCGTTATTAAAGGCACCACCATTTACTGGAACGGCCTTCCTCGTATTGTCACTGTACGTCAAACGAGTGACCAGGGTTCCCGGAACCGAATTGATTTTTCTTTCGAATACCGGAATTTCATATTTCTGGCCTTCACGCTGATAGTATTCATACAGATCTCGTTCCCAATATTTGTCGACGGTCTGATCGTAGAAATCTTTCTTTGTCTGATCAAAATACTGGAACACATCTCGCTCACGGTCGATGTCAACGGTACGGACAAAATACTTATCAACCGTGCGCACAAAGTACTTATCGACAGTGCGCTCCTCATAAACGTCATAATAACGCACATATTTCTCCCAAGGGGTAATTTCATTGTACCAGGGAGCTGCCGAAGCCTTGACCATGACTTTTCCACTTGTGGCATCATGTCGTCCGGAGTGACTCAGGACAAAATTACCTGTCGCATCCGAGAAGCTGACGCCATCTGCGAGTTGCCAGTCAGAAGGTGTAATGAGGGCATAGTGCTGGCCGTTCTTGATCTGAGGGATATCATACCAAGTGACCAGTGAGCCATCCGGCTTGCGGAATGTGATGTTGGCATAGTGGGCTAGTCCGCTGGTGTCAACGAAATGCCAAAAAGAGAAATCGGATGTCGGATCATTAAAGTTAACATATAAATTGAGAGGGTTGTAAAGTGTAAAAGAGCTGAGCCCGGTAAAGTCGTCCGCCGCATATTTGTCCTTGTGAGATGAGCTTAGCCAGTTTTCCACGTACGTGCCGGCCAATGAAAAGCCGGACAGGCTGGAAAGCAGAAGTATTGCAACCATGGTGATTGCTAGCATCCGTTTTTTCATTTCGTTATACCTCCCAGTATAAACAAGGTGCTTTTATGAATAGAGATATTGTTGACAGAGTTGGCAGCCTTGCCATCGAAAATCTTTCCAGCTGCCGTGCAGATAGATTACTTTTCCCGATAGTATAATCAACAAACTCACCGGGAACATCCTCTAATAGAAAAGAGTATGTACGTTCCGGTGTGCGTTTCTGTCAGTTAAGCAAATGGATGAGGGGTATGTTGAGGGATGAAATAAGGAGTGATTCTGTACTTATGAAAGCTTCTTGTTTTTGTGCCCTTGTCTAACTCTTGTCACCAAATGGTCTCGCTGGCTTCTACAAAAAGTAAGTATTACTTTGATAATCAAAATATAACCATTTCAGCCGCAAATAAAATACCCAAAAGGGTACTTTTTTATCCTTTTACGTGGTAGTTATGGGGAATACGCAAGGGAAATTCGCGAGCATCAAAGCTTCTAAAGGCTTGATATTTCAACGCTTTTCAGTTTTCCGTCTACAACCCTCCCTCGCCGGAGACATTTCATTAAGAGAATATTATCTTTTTTTCATAGATGTGATGCAGGTAGTGTCTTCATCATATTTTTAACAAGCATTGGCTCTAGCCCTCTTCCCAAAAAACATGTGTCTGTGAGTACGTTGCTTGAAAGAAAATATGTCAAGCAGAGCACATATGTCAGGATGCAGAAATGATAGGATATGAGCGAAACTAATTCTCCTCCGTAGACAATTCGAAATATTCGCTTGCCTTTGCGTTCTTAATAACTACTGCATAATCGTACATGTCAGGTAGTGAGAGCCCCTTTAAGTTAGGTGTCTCGAATAATGGATCAGGTGGTAACCTGTAGACAACGACACTTGGTTGCTCCCGCAGAGCATGCTGTACGATGATAGAGTTTTTGGACAAGCCTTGCATAGAAGAAGCCTGTCCAGTCTTTGGTTCCATGTACGTAGAATTCACGTAAAAAAACTCTGCAACTACAACCTTGTCACTGAATAGTTCCTCGTTGAAAAGCTTAGAGACAGCGCTCCCACTCTCCCCAGATTTTGTAATATGATCACCGCCAAAAATACCAATGCTTCGGATATTAGGGTCCACTTTCCGGACAAAAGTCTGATAGATCGCTTCATCACGGCTTTTATCGCCCATGGGATTATCGAGTAACTGACGAAGGCTTGTCATGATGTCTTTCACCACCTGATCGCTGTCAGTTTCTACGGGCAATGGCTCATACTCATTGACGATGTTCTCCAATTCCTGAAGTAGCTCTTCTGTGCCTTTTTTCCCCGCCTTCTCTATTCTTTGCAGCACCGGTGTAAAACGCTCCTCATCGATTGTTAAAAGAGCCAGCGCCGCATTTTTTAGCTGAAACTCCTGATCGACACCTATTACATCAATGTGTTTACCATTATCAGAGAGCTCCTTTACACTATTCCAGAATTGATAGTTTTCCTGTACAAAGCCAAAGGTGCCCTCCATATGCATAATCGCCTTTTGAAGCAGTGCTTCATCGCCGGTTTTCATATATTCACGGCAGAGGTAGGCAAAGCTCGGTGGCATCTCAAGGAGCAACTGGATGTGCTCTTCCGGTAGCATCCTAAGGATCTCCAAGTAAAGATCGTAATTATCGGCAACACCGTGGTGTTCACCAAGGATCAGTATAGGTTTTACTTGGAAATCATCTATCCACGCCTGTATATCCTTGATCTGATTTTCGCCAAAATAGTCAATAAATTCCTTGTCGTTTGAAGTGCAAGCGGTATTCAGTGCCCAAATCAGTAACAGCATGATGAGGATATATAACAATGATCGTTTCGTCATTCTGATACCTTTCCTTCCCATTTCAAGTGCATGAGCGTACGGTGGCTTTGAAGGGCAGGAAACAAATGGATAAGAGCTATGATACCGAGGGCAATGATTCTCCAAGGAGCTTCATTTTTCACAGCGAAAAACACCGCAAAAGCAGCACAGGCAATGCTGAGTGTTGCCCAGACCCGTCGCAGCATACGATAGTACGCTATTTTATCTTCTGATGTGGTGTGCAACTCAAATGGCTGCCCATCATTTTCTTTTTCTACTATAAGAAGTTCCTTATTGAAGGTGCCCGGAGTCGTAGATATTTTTCCCCAACCAGATCCCCAAGGACGAAAACGGATTTTCCCAAGTGACACATTGGTATTGATGGGCTTCGTCATGACACGATACCCCATCTCTTCTAAAAAGTTCCGGTAGTCGTTCGATGCCGCATAGGATTTCTGCCCCACGAAGTCGATACAATACTGGTAGGCTCCCGGTGGACAAGACTCAAATTCGTAGATGAATCGACCCGTTCGAATCAGTCTCCACCCTTGCTCAGCCATTCGATTGATGAATCGCTGCTGGCTCTCAATAAAGCCATAGAAATATCGAAAGAGTATTTTCTTCATAAACATGCTCCTTTTGTCATCTCCTCAGCTATTGCGGATAGTTCTTTCAATCGAACCATTTCACCCAAGACAACTTGTTTGCCAGAATCACTGATGATGTACTCCTTGCGTCTGCGATCAGCTTCGCTCAATGAAATAATCCATCCTTTGTCTGCGAGATTGTTCAATGCACCATAAAGCGAGCCGGCACCCAGGCGCAAGCGGCCATTCGTTTTTTCCTCAATAAATTGCATGACTGCGTAACCATGACGAGGCTCATACAAAGAGAGCAATATCAACATGGATACTTCGGTCAGTGCGCCAACGTCCTTCATATTCTAGACACCTCCTCCACTATTACGGTATCCGTAGTATATCGAAAGACGTAATAGTTGTCAATAGATGCTCACTGTGGAGAAATCCCCCTTTTCCCTATGAAGCTCTAAAAAATATAAGACAATATTTTCCAGATGTACAATGTCCGGCAAGAAAGGATCCTTCTACTTTCCTCCATCGAGTCAATGATTTTTGTTTGAAAGAGAACCACTTTTTAAAAGCCAACAGCCCCCTTGCGTTGGATTTCAGATCGAACACAAGGGGGCTTAGTTAATTAGTTATAGACTTCTTTGATCTTTCTCATTTATCATTTACTGCATTATCGGTATCATCTTGACCTAACGCAGGCTCAAGATCTGCTCAAATCCCGCTCTCCCCTTCTCACTGAATTGATGAGAGATGACGATGAGCGTACGATCCGTAATACCTAATATCAGGTTTTCAATCATGGATACATTTTCTGCATCCAGGTTTGCCAGTGGTTCATCGAGAATCAAAATGGGAGTTTCTCTTAGCAAGCTGCGCGCCAGTCCAATTCGCTTTTTCTCTCCTCCGGAGAGGTTTTCACCCTCCGCCTGAATTGTCATGTCCAGCTTTTCTATTGAAGCGAGATAGTTCAGACCGACAGCTCGCAACACAGAGAATAGCTTTTCATCAGGTATCTTCCGATACATGGTGAGATTGTTTCTGAGGCTCTCTTCGAAGAGAAAGGCATCCTGTCTCATGATGGTAATCAGCTCATACAAGTTACTTAGTTCTTCCACAGGTTTTTGATCAATCATGATGCTTCCGGATTGTGGAGAGTAGTAATTTACTAGCATGTCGATAAGAGTTGTCTTTCCCGATCCACTAGTTCCCTGTATCAAGTACCTCCTGTTCTTTTCAAATGACATACTCAGTTCAGCGAACAGTTCTCTATCATCAAATCCGAATGTAACGTTCTCGTATTCAATGCGACCAACTTCATGAGGGTGGAGTTCTGTCTGCTTCTCCTGCAGTAGTTTATAGCTACAAAAGGAGATGACGGATTCATTGACCGGCTTGACTGAAACCAGATCTTGCAAGAGATAAGATAGGGTAACGATCGGATACGAAAGTTGATCGATCATGCCGGCGGCAATGAAAAATCTGCCGGCAGAAAAATCCCCTTTTAAAACCAGGTAGGCTGCCACCGCGATGATAATGAAGTGTGAGATATAGGACAATGCCGCCGACACCGCTCTGGCAACATAGCTCATCTTTCGTTTCTGCCAGTTTTTCTCTTGTGTCAAGCGGTTCGACTCATCGAAGATAAGGAATACCTCTTCTTCTATAGCATAGTTTTTGATCACTTCAAAACCACGCAGCCAATCATTCAGTTTTCTCAAATGACTTTCGAACTGCCTGACATAGTCCATCTGCGCCTTCTGAAGCTTCTTTTCTGCAAGCTTTGGAACATACAGAGGCATTGTTAGAAGAACCAGAGTTATCAGGGCAATCCGGTAATCGAGGAGAAAAAGTGAGATACTGACGATAGCGATCTTAACCACGATCTCACCAAGCAGTGGAACGGTCGAGAAGTATTGATTCTCAACCATCTCCATTTCGTTGGTGTATTGAGCGATATACTCGCCATCGGTTCTTCGGAGAAAGTCCGGGTACTTTCGGCGCAGCAGAGACGCAAAGAAATCTCGGCGCACTTGTTCTATGGAGCAGACAGCAAATTTTCCCCGAGCTAAATCATATAGATAGTAAAAACCAAGTTCAAACAAGATAAATAAAAGCAAGAGCAAACCGTACCGCACCGTTGACGAGACATCCGATACTAAAGCAAAATCTAGTACGTCCCCTTTAAAAAATTGGACTCGGACAGCAATAATCGCAGTAATAGTTGAAAACAGTATCGCCTGAAGCAACAAAAAAATATTCGATTTCACGTATTTCTTCACGTTATAACCTCCATAAGAAAACTCACTATTGAACATAGTGATGACTCATCTGTGTTTTCTCATGGGATTAGCGAATGCGCACGATCGAATACTCCGTTTCATTGAATTGTATCTATCATACCTGAGTTTCAACTCACTTTTCAATGGATTCGGCAGATTGAGGTGAGCATTGTCAACGACAGATCAACCTTCTCCCATTACTTTATGTATGATTCGAGAATAATCTGTGACGTGGTATAATATTTTTAATATTATTGCAACTTTCCGTTCTGTTGCACGAACTACTGACGAGGTGAAACATGAAGGTTAGATTATTCGTTTTGGGATTACTGCTGGTTGCCCTGCTTGCTTTCACGCCTGGCTGCACGAAGGAAGGTGGTATACCCGAAAAGCCGGAACCCGTTCAGGTAGAAACACCTGTGGAATCCGTAGAGACACCTTCGGAAGAAACTCCGGTCGTTGAGGAAGAGCCTGTTGTGATAGAAGAGGAGATTGATTATCCGCTGATCTACAGCACAGTCCTCGAAAAGTTTTACAGCCTGATCATATCTGCTCCTGAAGGGTCGGAAGAGGTAGAGGGTGAAATGGGCGTCCTGGAAGCGATTATGGAAATGAAGACCGGCGATGCACTTAAGAACGTAGGATATACCATCTACGACTTTAGTGACGACGGAATTCCGGAACTGCTGATTGGCGCTGTTACCGACGCAGAAAGTTCCCTAACTGCCGGAAACGATATCTTTGCGGTCTATACTTCTTTAGATAAACAACCACACTTTGTATTTGAGGGTTTTGCAAGAAGCAGTTACCGTTATCTTGGCGACGGGAGATTTTTCTATTTCGGCTCCGGTGGCGCAATGTATTCCATCTTTGGCACCTTTGCCTTATCTCCGGATGGGACTGAACTGGTCACTGAAGACTTCTACTTCACGTTTGAAAAAGAAGATGCCCCGGATGGAATTGGCTATTATCACAACACCTCAGGAAAGTGGGACACGTCCGCTTCAGAAGAGCTCTCCATCACCGCAGAGGAATTCTGGCAGATGATCACAGATCTCGAAGAGCAGGCAGAGACCATCCTTCTAACTCCCTTTTCAGAATATAAGTCTTCTGGAGAATATGATGATGAGGTTCCGCCACAAGCACAAGTGAAAATACAGCGCGCAGAGATTGTCCTCGAGGGATACCCCGAGGTTGACGAGTTCATCGCTGACGAAACGGAGCCGCAAACTATGGTAGCCTTCACAGTCGAAGACAGTGTGAAGAACAG
>CALFKA010000125.1 GCA_937880545.1 uncultured Clostridia bacterium
GAAGAAGGTTATGAGGTTGTCATCTATTATCCGGAGACTTCTGCTTCACCGGTAGAAGTCTGGTCCCTACAGGGGATGGAAGATAGTATCTATGTGTTGATGAATTCAGAGGCGTTTGAACAGTTTGCAGAAAAAAAAGGAGGCCAGTAGCCTCCTTGCTTTTTGTGGCGGTGGTGGATGGGAATCGAACCCACCGGAGATGCTCTGAACACCTCCTGCCGGTTTTGAAGACCGGAAGGGACACCAGTCCCTGGCCACCTCCCTAAAAGAGTGGTTTTTCTTCTCCTCGTAAAAGTCTGCCGATATTGGCACGGTGCTGGAAAATGACGAAAGCCCCGACAAAAAGTGCCGTGTAGAAGATGGGGGTAACACCGTTAAAGAACCAGGCGACAACCGGCGCCGAAGCAGCGCTGGTGAGGGAACCCGCACTCATACGGCGCGTCAGAAAGAGCACCCCAAACTGAACCACGAGGAGTACGGCGAGAATCCGCCAGTCTGCTGCCAGTAGCATGCCGCTTGCAACCGCCACTCCTTTTCCGCCCTTGAAATTGACGAAGGGAGAGAAGCAGTGACCAAGCGTAGCGCCTATACCACCGATCAGTCCGAAAGGGGCACCGAAGAGTGCTTGGGAAATCCAGAAACTTCCTGCTCCCTTTAACATGTCGAGAGCGTAGTTGAGTACGGCATATCCTATGCCGAGGGTTCTCATGACATTGGTCGTGCCAAGATTGCCGCTGCCTTTCGTGCGGAGATCATAGCCTCCGACCAAGCGAACGAGGATGTAACTGTAGGGAACACTCCCCATTAAGTAGCCTATCAGCAGGCTGATGATCCACTTTTCCATAGCAAGAAATAGTATAGCACCCATAGATGATATAATCAAAGAAAAAAGAGGAGACGATGCTCATCACCTCAGAAAAAAGTAAGACATTCCGGCGCTTGGTAGCCATTCGAAGGCGCCCAAAGACAGAGAAAAAACTGCTCCTCGAAGGGGAGGCTATGCGCCGCCAGCTCGAGGAGTCGGGTCTGCCCTACACGCTCTATGCAAAGGAAGGAGAGTCGGTAGAGGCGGAAGTCTTCTTACACGCCGATCTCTTTGACCGACTTGTCTCCACAGTTACCCCGCAGCCCTTTCTTTTGGAGGTGAGTCTGCCGGAGGAGAAACCCTTTGAAGAGGGACCGGTCCTCATCCTCGATCGCCTGCAGGATCCGGGAAACCTGGGAACAATCTTTCGCAGTGCCCACGCTTTTGGTATAAAGAACATTCTTTCTTTGAAGGGAACCGTCAGCTGGACCAATGATAAGGTTCTGCGCTCCTCGCTGGGCAGTATTCTCTCACTCATCATCCATGAAGATGGCGGAGAGGAGGAGTTGATCAGACTGAAGAGCGAAGGTTACAGCCTGCTTGGAGCGGATATGGAAGGCGCAGATGCCCGTACCTTTATTCCTCCCGAAAAATGGGCTCTGATCATTGGAAACGAAGGAGAGGGCCTCTCAGAGGACGTACAACGATTGCTGGATGAAAAGATCTCTATCCCCATGAAAGGGAAGATGGAGTCATTAAACGCAGCCGTAGCTGCCTCGATACTGATGTTTCGCCTGGCCATGGAATAAGGAGCTGATATGAATTGCCCAAATTGTGGAGGACCCAACGAACGAAGCGCTAAGTTCTGCATACACTGCGGTAGCGCACTTAAAGGAAGAGAAGAACCTGCTCAGGAGCTCTCGAAGCATTATTATGAGAAGAAAGAAATTTTTGAACAGGATTCACCGGTATACAGAGAAACTGTCGAGGATCGGGGAGGTTGCTGGATCACATTTCTTAGTTTTTTTGTTCCGGTGGTGGGACTCGTTCTCTGGCTCGTCTGGGCGAATGACAAACCCGTCAGCTCCCAAGCTGCCAAGAAAGGATTTTTTGCTTCGCTCATCGTCAGTGCGACTCTCTTTATTCTCTGGTTCCTGCTGGTGATCTTCATGTTGCGAAATATATAATGTGGAAAAAACAAGAGAAAGTACTTTAGCAAAACTCTCAAGAAGTCTCCTTCTTAATCCTCTCGCTTCTTGGAGGTGCGTGTGGGGACGGGAGAGAAAACAGCTCCTTAGCACTGTTGACATCACTTGGAGGTCGGTGTTACGATACTGAAAACGATGATGGAGCCGTGGATCAGAGCCTTTCTAGCGAGCAGTGAGGGTGAAAGACTGCCTTATCTGATCGAATTCACTCCGGAGTTGCCCTTTGTGGCCGGCAAAGCCGTTAAAGAAACGAGTGGTAGAGATATCAATTGGGTGGTAACGCGGAAGACTTCGCCCCAAACGGGTGGAGTTTTTTATTTAAGGAGAATCAATGAAAGAGCAACTAAAAGAGATTCAAGCGACCTTCGTACAGAAACTGCAGCACGTGGCGGATGCCCAGGAATTGGAACAGCTCCGTGTGGAGTACCTGGGAAAGACAGGAGTACTAAAAGAAATCTTGCGAGGCATGGGAAAACTCCCGAAAGAAGAGCGACCGGTAATGGGGGCTCTGGCCAATGAAGTGCGCGACGCATTGGAAGAGAGTATTGAGGGAAAACGCCAGGAGCTAAAAGACCGCAAACTAGAGGAGCAGATCGGACGTGAGTGGATCGACATCACCCTACCGGGCAAGAGGCCCACTTTGGGTCATCCTCATCCCAACAGCCTCACGACCCGAGAGATCATCGATGTCTTTCACTCGATGGGCTTTGTCCTCGAGGACGGACCCGAGATCGATACGGTCGCCAATAACTTTGACGCTCTCAATTCCCCGCCGGATCATCCGAGCCGGGATTTTAGCGATACATTCTACTTTGATGAGACAAATCTCCTGAGGACGCATACCTCACCGGTGCAGGTGCGCACGATGATGAAGCAAGCGCCTCCGATTCGCATGATCACTATCGGCCGCTGCTTCCGAAATGACGCCCTTGATGCCACACACTCCCCGATGTTCACCCAGTGTGAGGGGCTCGTGGTCGATGAAGGGATCACCATGGGAGACCTGAAGGGAACTTTAGAGCAGATGGTACAACTCCTGTTCGGTCCGGAGACGCAGAGTGTCTTCCGTCCGCACAACTTCCCCTTTACAGAACCCAGTGCCGAGGTGGACATCACCTGCTTTAAATGCAAGGGGGCAGGCTGTCGCTTCTGCTCCGGAACGGGAGCGATCGAGATTTTGGGTTGTGGCATGGTTCACCCTGATGTCCTCGAGTATTGTGGCATTGACAGTGAGAAATACACGGGCTTCGCCTTTGGTATGGGCATTGAGCGCGTGACACTATTGAAATACGAAATCGACGACATTCGCTATCTCTTCGAAAACGATCAGCGATTCACGCGTCAGTTCAGGAGGTAGAGATGAAAGCGCAAATTGCCTGGCTGCGCGAGCTGGTCGATCTGGAGGGCATCTCCTCAGAGGATATGATCCGCCGTATGACTATGAGCGGCACAAATATGGAAGGCATCGAGAGTGTCTGTGAAGAAAATGAAGGCATCGTCATCGCGAAGATCTTGGCGATCCATCCACATCCTCAGGCGGATAAACTCGTCGTCTGTGACATGGATGCAGGAAATAGCAAGGTGCAGGTCGTCACCGGCGCCCCCAATGTAACAGAAGGAGCAAAAGTCCTCCTTGCGCTGCCCGGAGCCAGACTCTCTGGCGGCGTGGAGATTCAGAGCACACAGTTTCGAGGTGTTCACAGTGAGGGCATGCTCTGTTCCTTTGAAGAACTTGGCTACCCAAAGAGCGTCATTCCCAAAGAATATGCTGAAGGGATCGTGATCCTGCCGGAGGATGCCCCTCTAGGAGAGGAGTTTCTCAAGGCGTATGGACTCTGTGAAGGGGTGATCGAAGCTGAGATCACGTTTAACCGACCGGACTGCCTGAGTATGTTTGGGCTGGCTCGTGAGTTCAGTGCGACCTTTGAGCGAGAAGCGCATCTTCTCTCTCGCACAGATTTTTCTCTTCTTCCAAAAGGTGAGGTGAAGGTGGAGATCGATGAAGAGATATGCCCCGCCTATATGGCGCTGGAACTTGAAGGCGTCGATGCCGGAGCGAGTCCCTTTGAGTGGCAGCTTCGTCTGATGGAGATGGGGGTGCGCCCGATTAATCTGCTCGTCGATGCGACGAATCTGACAATGCTCTACAGCGGGAGCCCCACCCATGCCTTTGACCAAGAGACCTTAACTCCGGAAGGGATTGTTGTGCGTGGCGCGAAAGACGGTGAAATAACAGAGACCCTCGATGGAGTGAAGAGGCACCTGAAGGAAGGTGATATCCTCATCACAAATGGTGAGAACATCATCGCTATCGGCGGCATCATGGGAGGGGAAGATACGCAGATTACGGAGAAGACAAAGAAGGTCCTCGTGGAATTTGCGACCTTTGACAAAACGCAGATCCGCCTGACTTCTAAGCGGCTGGGACTTCGCACGGAAGCTTCAAGTCGCTTTGAAAAGGGAGTAGAGAGTCAGCGCATCCAGCTGGCAATCTCGGTCTTTTTACAGCTTATGGAGGGAAGATACACCAGTGTTCGACTCAGCGGTATCCTTGTAGAACAGGAAAAATCTCCTGTCTTTATGAGATACTCAAGGGTTCCTGTCCTCTTGGGAATGGAACTGGAGCCCAGCTATATTCAGAGCTTGTTTGATCGCATTGAGTTCGCTTATGAAGAAAAAGAAGTGGATGGGGAAAAAGGTCTCCTCGTGTATCCTCCGTTCTACCGAAGTGATATCTTCCTTGAAGCCGATCTACTGGAGGAAATAGCCAGACTATACGGCTTTGACAAGATTCCCTCGACTCTTCCTGTCCTTAATAAACCTGCCACACAGCATGACACCACCATCAAAGAGTGGAAGCTACGTGATATCCTGTGGGCCATAGGGCTCGATGAGATCCTCGGCTATTCTTTTGTCTCTCCCGGGAATGTGAAGCGCCTAGATCGGAAGAGCACACGTCTGAACTCCAGTCACATCACGATCTC
>CALFKA010000126.1 GCA_937880545.1 uncultured Clostridia bacterium
CGAAGCGCTCAAGCGCCATGCAGATGGTGCCGTCAACCATCTTCTCAAACTTACTGAGGAGCTCTTCCGGAGTGAGCTTCATGCCCGCTTTTGTCCACTCGGTCATCGTGCCGTTAAAGACGATGCGGTAGTACTCGATCATGAAGAGCTTGTTCTCTTCGCTGATGTCTTTGCCGGAAGAGGCGATACACTCATCGAGCACTCCTCGAAGAAGGGCATTGGAGAGCTGCGTAAGGTACTGATTGACCTCTTCCCAGTAAGAAGAGGTGTAGATATTCATAAAGGTCGCATGATTGTCATGGATGAAACGTGTCGTCGTCAGAAAGCCGTGTTTCCAAGTGTCATAGGCTCTTCCTTTGGCGACTTCGTCATAGATTTCGACAAAGAGCATGTCCTTGAGGAGTTCTACGATGTTCTGGTAATAGTAATAAAACGTCTGCCGATTGACATTGGCTTGTTCGCAGATAGTGGTGACGGTGATGCGATCAAGTGGCGTCTCCCTGAGGAGTGTGCGAAAGGCCTTTTGGATCGATTCTTTTGCGCTCATATTTCCTCCTCTTTTTGTAGTGTTATAATAGCTGTCAATCGGTGGATATTGATATTTAAAATGTGTGCAGATCGAGATAGAAGAATAGATGAAGGCCTCAGAAGTGCCTTGTGCTGTTTCCTTATCAAGAAAAGACAAGGAAACTTTCACAGAATAGTATACTACAAACTATTAGAACATGGGAAAATCTGGTGAATTTGAAGAGTCAGTCAAGTGTGTTCACGCTTTTCCCTAGGGAGCGGCACTCATTTGACACAGTCGCAAACTTCTGAGAAGAAGCGACATTTTGCTCTACGTGATATAATCTCATGGAAAAGGAGGTTCGATGGAAAGAATCCTGAGAATCATCGAGAAACTCTTTTATACCAATCTCGTCGGAGAGATCAACCTGTACATGGTGACCGCCAATGTCTTTAAGTATCTCTTCGTCATTATCGTACTCTACTTTGTGTATACGATTACGCGCATGATCTACCTAGATATCGGGCAGCTGCGCGGTGTGGGATTGAAGAGAAGTCCCTACTTGCAACTCATTACCCGCAGGGAGAACCTGCGATACCATGTTCAAAATGTCTATCCATTAAAGAGAGACAATATCATCGGAAGAGGACGCACTGCCCAGGTGCAGATTACGTCCCCGTTTCTGTCGAAAGAGCACGCCCACCTTTTTGAAGAGGAGGGTGCTTTTTACCTCGAGGACCTGCATTCAGCTAATGGAACGCTCCTAAATGGTGAACTGGTGGAGGAGCCGGTGATGATCCATTCAAAGGATATCGTGACGCTAGTGGATGTAGAGTTCCTGTTTATGACGGGAGAAGACGATGGATAGGTTGATTCCCTCTCCCATGAAAAGGAGAATGGTCTCTGCCCGTTGGATGACCCTCCTGTTTCAAATTTTGTCTCTTTCGCTCGTGCTTGTACATCAGAGAGAAACGCTGACCCCGCGTTCTCTCGGCTTTAGTGCGCTCCTGATCGTGCTGACGCTGATGAGCCAATTCCTCGTCAATCTCTTTCACCAGGCGGATTCTTATCTTCTGATGATTACCAACATGCTCTTTTCGATTGGTGTCATCCTCATTTACCGCCTCTCAAGCTTCTATGGTTACCGCCAATTGATCTTCTACTCTCTGGGAATCGCACTCTTTTTTGCGGCGTATTTCATTTTGGAAAAGACGGCAGATTTCTGGGTGCAAAAGATCTATTTCTATTTTCTCGCTGCAGCGGGGCTGTTGGTTCTGACGCTGCTCTTTGGCTTTGTCAGCGGAGGTGCCAAGAACTGGATCGAGATTGGAGGCTTTTCTTTCCAACCTTCGGAACTTGCGAAGGTACCGTTTTGTTTTCTCATTGCCGGCTTCTATGCAAACAGAGACAGGATGCGCTCCCTGAAGGGAGGTAAGTACTTCCTCATGGCGGCGACCTATGTTCTCATCGCGCTCTTCTTTTTGCAAAGAGAGCTGGGAACTGCCATGGTCTTCATGGGCGTCCTCTTTAGCGCGCAGATTGCTTTTGAAGAAGACAAAAAAGTGATCCTACTTAATGTCGGTCTTGCCATCATCGGGATGGTCTTGGCTTACTTTCTCTTTGGTCATATCCGCACACGTGTGGATATCTGGATCGACCCTTGGGTTGACATGGATGGGAGAGGCTATCAGATTACGCAGAGTCTCTTCGGCATCGCTGCCGGGGGATTTTTCGGCACGGGTATCGGACTGGGCCACCCGCAGTATATTCCGCTCGCTTACTCCGACTTCATTTTCTCAGCGATTGCAGAAGAGATGGGGACCTTTATGGGCATCGCCGTCATCCTTCTCTTTTTGCTTCTCGTCTATCGAGGGATTAAGGTGTCACTAGCTCAGCCCCATCCTTTCTACAGTGTGTTGGCATTGTGCATCAGCATCTCTTTTGCCGCACAGGCGCTGATTATGATCGGCGGTGTATTAAAACTGATCCCGCTGACGGGTATCACGCTACCCTTTATGGCGCACGGAGGAAGCTCGCTTGTGACAAGCTTTGTGCTTCTGGGGATTCTCTTCTACTGCTCCAATGCCGCACTGGAGGTACCCGATGAAGAAGCCTAAGAGAATTCTCTTTCTCCTGTATGCGATTACAGCGCTCTTTCTTGCAATGAGCCTGTACTTGGTCTACTTCCAGTTGATTGTCGGACCGAAGATCGTCGGAAACTCCTATAACCGCAGAAACTACATCGATGAGACAAAGATCTTACGGGGCAACTTTTTTGACACTCACGGAACGGCTCTGACGCACACTGTGGGCGACAGTGGACATGTCATGGAAAGCCCCCGTTCCTACGCTCATATCATTGGCTACAACTCCGAGCAGTATGGAAAGAGTGGGATGGAGAAGACCTATAATAGTACTCTCCTCGGGCTCTCCCAGGATGATCTCTTTGGCAGATTTAAAGAAATTGTGCAGGGGCAGGTCGGAAACGACCTCCATCTGACGATTGACAACGACCTGCAGCTCTACTGCTATGATCTTCTGGAGGGACATAAAGGGGCGATCGTTGTTCTTGACCCTTCCACAGGTGCCATCAAAGCCATGGTCTCGAGACCCAGCTTCAACGCCAACGAGATCAATGAGCTGTGGGAGAACATCATGGAAGACAAATCGGCTCCGCTATTAAATAGAGCAGCTCAGGGTCTCTATACGCCCGGAAGTGTGATGAAAGCCATCACGGCTGTCGCCATCATGGAGTCAGGCATTGATCAAGACTACCACGATACCGGTGAGCAGACGATCGACGGCTTCACCTATACGAACTATCTCGGAGCTGTTCATGGAGAAATGGATCTTCGCCAAGCTCTCATACGATCGGCAAACACGTACTTCACCAAAAAAAGTACCGAAGTGGGATTGGCAGGACTCAAAGAGGTCGCTGAGAAGTTCTACTTTAATAAAGTGATTCCCTTTGAACTGGTCACGTCAAAAAGCGTTGCTTACTATAAAACCGATATGTCACTCAATGATATTGCGGCGGCAGGATTTGGTCAGGGAGATACCTTGGTAACGCCTCTCAACATGGCACTTTCCATCGGAGCGATAGGAAACAACGGGGCTATGATGCGGCCGAATATTCTTCAGGAGATCCGCTCTCCACGAGGTGTAGCCACCTACACATCCGCTCCGTCCATGCTCTCACGCGTCACAACCCCAAGTATTGCCCGGGAACTGACGGATGATCTGGTCGCAACGGTAAATGCAGGCGGTGCCGCCACGGTGAAGGGTATCGATGTGGCAGGAAAGACCGGCTCAGCAGAAAATGTCTCTGGCTACTCGCATGCGTGGTTTGCCGGCTTTGCTCCGGCAGAGAACCCTTCTCTGGCGCTCGCCATTGTCCTCGAAGAAGAAGGAGAGACCGGTGCAGCGGCAGCGGCTCCACTAGCCAGAAAAATCTTCCAGCGCATGCTGAGAGACTAGATAAAGTCGGGAGATCCCCGATGAAGAGTTAATATAATACTGATGGAACCAAAAGAAATGAAAAACCCACTCTGCCAGCAAAAGAGTGGGTTTTAAGCTACAAAGACTACGTTCCGCAGTAGGTGACAAACTTCTTATCAGAAGGTGACGACTGCAGATATTTTTCCGGGACCTTTGCCGAAAAAGGATGGGTGACAATCTCGAGCATCTCCTTAAATGGTGCGATGTCTCCACTCCGGGCAGCGCCGAGCACCTCTTCCAGGAGGATATTTCTTGGAATCACTCGAGGGTTAGCGGAGAGCATGAGAGTCTTGGCATCTTCCGGCGTGCTGTTTTCCTTCACGCGACGTCTCCAGGCATTTTGCCAGTTGACTCCTTTTTCACTGGGGAAGAGGAGAGCAAAGGGATCATCACTTAGCTGAAGAAAACTGTTCGTGAAGTCCATTTCTTCTTTCTCGAGGAGCTCCAGAAATGCCTCCATCATGGCAACATCTTCTTTCGAAGGGTTCACCAGTCCGAACTTCTTTCCAAATTGAAGTCGCCATTCTTCCCGGTACTTCTCCTCAAAGGTATTGAGGACGCCTAAGAGTTTGTCGATGGCTGTCTGCTCTTCTCTGTCGATCAGTGGAATCAGGGCGTCAGCCAATCGGGCCAGATTCCATTTGGCGATGAGTGGCTGATGGGAGTAGCGGTAACGTCCGGTTTGGTCGATGGAACTGAAGACTTGATCTGCGCGATACGTGTCCATAAATGCGCAGGGTCCATAGTCGATCGTCTCGCCGCTGATCGTCATATTGTCGGTATTCATCACTCCGTGGATAAATCCAAAAGCCTGCCAGAGAGCGATCAGTTTTGCTTGGCGTGAAAGCACTTCTTGGAAGAAGCAGAGGTAGGGTTCACTTTCTTCTTTACAGAGCGGATCGTGTCTGGCGATCGTGTAATCACTTACCTCTTTGATGACATTTTTGCTTCTGGCATACTGAAGAGTGCCCACTCGCAGATGGCTGGAAGCGACGCGGGTAAGAATGGCTCCCGGGAAAGCGCGCTCTCGGTAGACCGGCTCTCCTGTTAATACGACCGCAAGACTTCTGCTCGTGGGAATCCCCAGAGCATGCATGGCCTCACTTACCAGATACTCCCGGAGCATCGGTCCGATGACGGCTCTTCCATCACCCCTTCGGGAGTAAGGTGTTCTGCCTGCGCCCTTTAATTGGATGTCAAACCTCTCCCCCTGAGGAGAGAGCACCTCATCTAGAAGGATGGCTCTTCCGTCTCCAAGCATCGTCGGGTAGCCGAACTGATGGCCAATATATGCCTGGGCGATAGGCGTGAATTCTTTTGGTACGAAGTTTCCTGCGAGGAGCTCCGGATTCTTCCAGAGGCTGATATCGAGTCCCAACTCTTCTGCTAATGGGTCATTAAACACCACCAACTCCGCACGGCTGACTGGAGTGGGGTGGACTTCTGCATACATGATGTCGGGCAATTGTCGGTATGTCATGACACCTCTCTTTCAAACCATTCTTACCCAACAAACAAGATAAGCAGAGTTTGGCAATGTAGAAAAATCGAAAGAGTGAATGAGAAACCCTCTCTTTCCACCGACGCAGTGATACCGCATGCATGAACCGGGTGTCTATTTGTCACTTGGTGAGAGAAAGAGAAAGGTTGTAAGCAGGACAGAGATAGAAATAGTGGGGATGAGTATAGAGAGCAGGCATTACCTTGGGAGCGTATGCTACCGATGAATTCTTGAAATGCTCCTTCACGACAGATGATGTCGTCAGCGCTTATCAAACTCGCCTGACGCCCATGTACATTCTGGTATTCTTCCTTGTGGGTCTTGGCACCATGGCCTTATCGACCTTGTACCAACGATTTATATCGTGTGACTTAACCCGAGAAAAATCATGATGTGACTCCCTTTGCTTTTGCCCCAATGAAATGTTTGTCTATTCGTTTCTCTCCGTAAAAAAAGGACCTTTTGAGGTCCTACTCTTTTTGAGACAGTGGTCCTACTCTCTGAGCGAGATGCTGGTGAGCCCGCTCCTAAGGGCCAGACTGCGAAGAAGTGGTGTATACATGACACGGGCTTTGAGAAGCTTTGAGAGAAGCCTTCGTCTCATCCCCGCTGTCAGGGAGCGATACGTCTCGATAGGCTTTGGAGTCTGCAGTGCTTCATAGAGGAACATGGCACTCTCCATAGCGTAACTGATGCCTTCAAAGGAACTGGGACTGATAAATCCTGCCGCCTCCCCAATGAGGAAGATGTTTTGCGAACCACACTGAAAGCTCTTCTGTGAACGAGGCCATAGAACTTTGCAGCCTTCCTTTCGGACAGGTCGGTTCAGGTGAAAGCCAAAACTCCGAAGCTTTTCCTTCTGCTCCTCGAAACGTCTGCGCGTTTCTTGAGTGGGGAAGATACCCCCAAAGAGAACGTGCTCTCCCTTCTGGATGGTCCAAGAGCAAGCAGGAGAAGTCTTTTTGTCAAACAGTGCTGAATAGAGGGGTGGAAGACTCTCTTCCTCTGCCGGAAACCACTGCTGGAAAGCGACCATCTCCATCGTCTCAAGAGGGGGGAAGAAGGTTCGTCTTACAAGAGAGGCGGCGCCATCGGCTCCAACAAGTTGCCTAGCCTGAACGATGACTTCTTTGCCTTCAGAGCGACACGTCAAGCGAAAGCCTGAAGACGCGGACTCCATCGATTGTACGACCCCTTTCATTCGTTCAACATGGGGTGGCACAAAGGAGAGCATCCAATCATCAAAGGCCTTCCGGCTCATGTTGAGATAATTGCGCGCATACGTGCGCTCTTTTTTTGTTTGTAGGTCGATGGTGCGGACGCTGAAAATCTGCGGATCGACAAGCACGTCAGCCGGAAGTGTCCTGCCGAGGCGTGCCATGAGAGTCTGTGCATCAGGGGAGAGGAGTCCGCCGCATGTCTTTTCAACACCATCACCTTCTATCAAAAGGGCAGTTGTATTCTCGCTTAGCAAGGAGGCAAACATCGAACCGGCCGGTCCGCCGCCTACAATAACCAGGTCGTAGATCATGGGGTTCCTTTCAAAATCATTGATAGTGTCAGTATAGCGGGAGTGAGGGGAGACCAGAAATATCTAGAAAAATTATACCATACCTACTCGTAGCTGATTGAGGCAGGATGGACGGCAAAAGGGGCTTGTGG
>CALFKA010000127.1 GCA_937880545.1 uncultured Clostridia bacterium
CCGATCTGTTTATCGTAAAAGAAATTGTTGTGGAGGAACAATATGAGTAATATTCGAATCATCGAAATCAAAGAGGGCGTTTTCGCCCAGAACAATCAAAAAGCGCAGGAACTCCGGGAGAGACTGAAGAAGGAAGGGACTTTCCTTATCAATCTCATGAGCTCTCCTGGCTCCGGAAAAACTACTACACTTGTCAGCACCATTCGCTCTTTAAAAGATGAGCTTTCGATGGGAGTGATGGAAGCAGACATTGACTCCGATGTCGATGCCAGGGCCATCGACCAAGCAGGTGTCAAAGTGGTGCAGCTCCATACCGGCGGAATGTGCCATCTCGATGCAGAGATGACCCGTCAGGGAATTGAAGCTCTGGAAACAGAAGGACTTGATCTTGTTGTGCTTGAAAACGTCGGCAATCTCGTCTGTCCGGCAGAATTTGACACAGGCGCTCATAAAAACGTCATGATTTTAAGCGTCCCCGAAGGAGATGATAAACCTCTGAAATATCCCCTGATGTTTGAGGTCGTCGACCTCGTGCTCGTCAACAAGATGGATGCGATTGAGTATTTTGATTTTGACCTAGACCTCTTTAAAGAAAGAGTAAGAAAACTCAATGATGAGATCGAAGTCATCCCCATCAGCGCAAAGACAGGCGAAGGGATGGAGCCCTGGTTCGACTGGCTGAAAGAACAGACAGCAAAAATAAAGAACTGATCCCCAATAACAGGTATCTAAAGAGCAGAGACGGCTACTTGCGTCTCTGCTCTTACTCTATAGTGAATGCTCTTATCCTTCAGGATTCAGTAAACAGAGCGGCAATGCGAGCATATTCGCCTTCCATCATTTAGAAAACCTTTTTTGAGTTCTATCGACGATCGCAGAGAGAAGCCATTTTAGGCACATGTCTTCCATGTGGCTCATCGACTATTTCAGCATCTTTGAATCAAAACGCGAGCAGGTCTTTTTCGCTTGAAGAAATGGCACGCTTCACTTCTGTATTTCTATTGGCTAACAATTTCTATTTTGCCGGTCGATAGCCAAAGGCTTCAAACGATTGCTGCACTTCCTCGGAAAGCATCAATTCAGTAAACTCTTCGACCAGTTTTGGATCCTTGCTGGACTTCACTCTAAACAACTTAATGGGATTCTCTATTAAGGACTCCGCTTCGATTTCTATAAACTCTAGATTCTCTACCCCTTTCATCCTCATCGGAATACTTTTATGAGTGATAATCACATCTATATGAGAAGCCAGCAGACTTGTGACGATCATCGCTTCATCAGGAGAACTGGAGCTGAGAAAAAGTTCACTTGTATTCACGCCCGCTTTTTCCAGCATGCTGCGCGTCACTTGCCCTGAATATGTATTTTCCTCTGTCATCCCTATCTTCAAATCTTCCCTTGCAAAATCTGCTAATCCTGTCACTCCTTTTGGATTCCCCGACATGACTACAATAACCGGCGTATCATAGGCAATGGCTTTGCCTTCGTCGAAGAAATCTTGTTTTATCGCTTCATCATAAAAGGAAGAATCCAATGTGATAAACACATCTCGTTCATTTTCCCGGGCTAATTCTGCCAGTACTTTCTCATACTCAGGAATCCACAATGAGTTTAAGCGGATGGGGGCAGAATATTTCGAGTTCATCTCATCGACTGTTTCCTTTATTGTCTTTTGCAGTTCGACATCTATACAGACATCGAATTCTCCCGGCCCAAGAGAAGCAAAGCTGGCATATTTGTTTGGGGCGGGCTCCGGTTTTGTTTCTTGTTCTGCTGGCTGCGCAGGAGTCTCAACAACCTCTCCACTCGCAGGAGCTTTTTCCGGCTCGGGTGTCTGTTCGCTTTCTTTGGAGCAGGAAGTGAAAAATAATAGTATCGTCAGCACCAAACAAAAGCTCAATAGCCGATACAACATTCTGTATGTTTTCATGTTCTCACCACTTTCTGTGTTCTAATCTATGAAGTGTTCTAACTGTCGTCTACCGCTTTACAACCCAGAGTGCATCCTCTGGAACCACAAGATCATCTTCTATCACAAGTCCACAAAATCCGTGTAAAAGAAGTGTGAAGATCGAGTTACCTGGGAAAGGACTTTCCATCGTTCGATGAATCAACCATCGTTTGGGTTCTTGCCTCCTAGCTAAGGAGCTCCTCCCTGAAAATTTCTCCTTTCGAAGCTAACCAAGCAACTTCGTCAAAGGGTCGTGTCGAAACTGGCTCGTACCGATCCGCTGACAGAGAAGAGAAATAGATTGAGGCTGTAGGAGACCTTGGCCGAACAGGAGAGCTTCCATTCATCTTTCGGCGGGATGGACTCGAGCGTCCCTCGGGCATCGAGATACATGTTGATGATGTTGAAGCGTTTTCCCGAGACTTTGATTCCCCCTTCGAGTCCTCCCTTCAGATACAGTGTGAGGATAAATTTCGGACCGTCATAGACACCATCGCCGTCTTGGTCATATTTGGCATAGTATCCTCCGTCGGCACCGACATAGATATATCCTTTCAAGTAGACAATGGAGATCTCCACACTGCGTTCAAACCCGAATTCCACTTTTCCCTTGATGATATTGGCTCCGTCATCTGACAGGCGGAATCCCAGACCCAGACCTACCCGGTAAATGCCGACATTTCCTGCCAGTGTCTCCGGATAGCCGACATAGACACCAAAGAGGGTGGGGCTAAACTCAAAGCCGAGAGAGCCACTGAGTTTGATGGCGATCATGTCAATTTCATTGAGCGTCATATTAAAGGAGAAATAGCGATCCGGGTGACTGTACAAAATGACGACATCCCCCACATGCTTGAACCCGTCACTCGTGGGGTCGAGAATGACATTGACGTCAAGTGGCAGATACAGTCCTCCTGAAGCCTCAACCAGCGGACCGTTTTCAAATCCGAAGTATAGCTCGCGCACCTGAGCTACTTTTTTGATATTCAGAGTGCCCTTGATGGCGGCGGAGAACTTTCCGTCTTCCGTTCGATCGACCGGCATATCCTGGATGAGCTGTCTCATCTCTTCTTTGCCTTCCGGGAAGATCAGGTGCTTCTGCTCATCTCGCTGTACGATCATGTTGCTGGTGATAAGTCCGGAGAATTTGTCCATGGAGCCGACGCCGATATCGAGTTCTTTCTTCCCTTCCTTTTTCAGCATGCCGATGGAGAAGTAGCAACGGGAATTGTCAACGTCATAGCCAAAGCGGGTAATCGTATCGATCGGCAGCTCTCCGAGGCTTCCCAGAAATCCCAAGTCAAGATTGTCCGCTTCAAACTCGATCAGCCCTTGCTGGATCTGTCCGAGTTTTTTCTGCGCCTCCTCCATCGCCTCTTTCGTCTTCTGATCATCACTCACCCTTAGCACTCCCGGCTGATACCAAGTGGCCGCCTGAGCCAAGGGCTTCACTGTACTGCCCTGTGGCGGAGCATCCGGCAGACGCTTGGGAACCAGCACGCCTTTGACATCGAAGCATTCGTCAAAGCTGGTGTCCAGAACCGAGAAGGAACTGTCATAAATGACAACGGGCTCTTCCAGCACAGGCCCTTTCAGCGTGTCAAGGGAGATGCAGTCAGTCGTTTCCGTGCCCAGCGCGATCTCTTCCGAGAGGAGTACTGATCCCCAGAGGGAAAGGCGTGTTGGCGTGCCTGGCACGACGGTCTTGGAGAGATACTCGAAGTTGATCTCCCGAATATCCAGAGAGAACCCCTGCATATGGACGGGAGTTGTCTTGTCGAGCGTTGCCCAGGCATGCAGTTTGTCGGCATTGTTCGCCTGGTTTGTATCTGTCTTGTTTGCCGGTACGATCATCGTCGTAAACTTCATCGGCTCTTTTATCTGCAGTTCAGGTGATGCCAGTTCCACCGCTCCACTAAAGCGCATGCCCTCTGTCTCCAAGAATCCCCCATTGACAGTGAGCTTCGTACCCAGTCCCACGAAGTCTTCGATCACCGTGGGTGCGACAGAGCAGAGGAACTCCCCTCCTTTTCCGTCCTCATTGTCTTCTTTGTTGGTGTAGAGCTTCACCTTGACCCAGTTGTCATTGAACAGTTCCAGTGACACTTCGGCATTGATCTCCAGGTTGATCTTGTTGGCATACATGTCGAGCAGACAATCATATACCTTCACCTTCGTAAAACCACCGAGTCGATCGCCGAAGACGGCGGGGACCCCTTCCTCGTTATATAGGAATGTCTGGTAGTTGAACCCGTTGAGATCGTATATCATCTCACCCGCTGCCAACTGGAAGTTGATCGGCTTTTGATCCTTCGTCTGCACAAAGGCTGTCGGAAGAGTCAAATGGCCGCCCTTAAAGACCATCCCCACCCAGAAGGGTTTTTCAGTCTCCCGAGGAGTCTGCGAGCTTTCCGTTGTCGGAATAAACGCATTCCTGTCGAGGTCGATACTGATCTGCGTGGGAGATACGATGATTCCCTGTGCACGCTGGTCTTCCATCTTAAGGCTGCGTTCCGCCACTCGCACGGGTGTGAGACTGGCCGAATCCACGAGGAATCCCTCTCCTTTCCAGTTGTCTACGCTGAATTCCGCAAAGGCGCAGTCTTTTTGCAATTGCGGATCAGCCGGAACAATCAGCAGACCGTTTTTCTGCACCGTCTGTCCAAATTTTATAAAGAGTTCATTCGTGCTTAAGTCACCGTGTTTCTCCTTGTCATACGCAGGATCCATGATGTAGTCCATGGTACTGAGCATGCTATGGTCTTGTGCATAACTTCCCGCAACGCCCGGACCCATATACGCCGCCTGCTCAAAGGGGAGAATGATTCTGCCCTGAATGAAGCCTTCGTCTGTGGGAGCGCCGTTTTTATAGACAATGGCGGCTTTCACTTTCAGCCCTGCTCCTCCCGGCACAAGAAGCTGCAAGAATTGTCCGTCTGCGGTATCTGCTGACGTTTCCGTTTCCAGTCTTCCGCTGATTCGCCCGTATGCATCGACCGAAAGACCTCTCGAGATCATTCGAACACCCTCATTACTCAGTGTTTCCAAGGGTGCTTTCAGGGTCGCATCCGTTATGAAAGTAAGAACATTCTCCGAGTCCTTATTCGTATCCAGGGAGATGACAATGGACGATACTCGGTCGAGCATGAGGCGATCGAGACGAATCTCCGGAAGCACACTCTTCTTCCCTTCTTTTAAGCCGATGTATAATGTAGAACTCTGGCGAAAGAGTGCATCTTCAAAGGTGAATCCTGTGAGATTGCCGAGTAAGTTCTTGCTGGGATCTGCATTTTGAACAAATCCACTGGCTCTTGCTATGTCATTTAAAGGAATACTCAGGGAACTGATCGTGACCCCGATTTCTTCAAGCTTATAGGGCTTGTCGACATAGAGGGTTCCATCGGTGAAGATCGTCTTTCCGCCTTCTTCCTTGAATTCAGCATTGGCAATCTGCACTGGCAAAACCTGACCGACACCCGGCTCACCGAAGAGCAGCTGCGCACTCCCCTCGTAGCCTG
>CALFKA010000128.1 GCA_937880545.1 uncultured Clostridia bacterium
ACGTGTGCTCTTCCGATCTCTTCGGGCAAGTAAAGCGTTTCGTGAAAGCCGGCATCAGGGAGCGCAGCTCCTTGGGGTTCATATGGAAGGTCCTTTTCTCCATCCGGATTGCAGCGGTTCGCATGATAAAAAATTTTTACGGGATGCTCAGGAAGAGTGGAGTAAAGAAGAAAAAAGTGAGATAAAGATTCTTACCATGGCCCCCGAGAGAGATCCCGGTTACCATTTTATAAAAAAGTGATCCTCAGAAGGAATCATCATCTCTTTAGGTCACAGTCGTATTTCCTTTGAGGAAGCACGAGAAGCCTGGCGCAGTGGCGCCAGCCACATTGCCCACTGTTTTCATAATATGACACCGTTTCATCACCGTAGTCCCGGACTACTTGGAGCTGCAATGGCTCTTCCGTTTACAGTGGAACTGATCAGTGATGGAGAACATATTCACCCATCCCTCTACGATTTGGTTGTGAAGATCAAAGGATATGAAAAAGTGATTCTTATCTCCAAAGCGACTTCCGGACTTTTTTGCCCTGATGGCATCTATCCCTTAGGGAATCAGAAAATTGAAGTTAAGGGAAAAGTCTGCAGATTATTGGACGGAAGACTAGCTGGAAGTGTCCATCGCCTAGACGAAGCACTTCTTAGTATGTCGCAAGAGACAAATATTCCCATTCATATCATCATTGCAATGCTGACCATCAATCCGGCCAAGCGCCTTGGAATCGATGGACAAAAAGGCACCCTGAAAGAGGGAAAAGATGCAGATATCGTATTACTCGATCACGATCTGAGAGTAAAAACAGTGTATATAGCAGGAAAGAAAGTGTTTGACAGAGGAGGTTGATATGCTGGAACTAACAATGAGAAATCTCAGGAAAAGAGGATATCATCCTATTTACTTTGAGACGAAAGAAGAAGCTGCCGACTATCTCAATGAGCAAATCGACGGAAAAAAGGTTGCCATGGGAGGTTCTGTGACATCGCAGGAGCTGGGCATCTATGAAAGTCTCGGCAAACATAACGAGGTATACTGGCACTGGCGACAGGATCCTGCGCTGCAGAGACAAAAAGAATCCGAATGCGATGTCTACATATGTGGCATCAATGCCATTTCTCAGACGGGTGAGTTTGTCAATATCGACGGCAAAGGCAACCGCGTCACCACTTCTGCCTATGGAGACTGCAAGGTATATTTTGTCGCAGGTATCAACAAATTGACCCACGATCTCGAAAGTGCTATCTTTCGAGCCAAAAATGTAGCGGCTCCTAAGAACGCCAAGAGATTCCATCTGAAGACCCCCTGCGCCACAGCAGAAGAAGAAAGATGTTATGACTGCCAAGTGGAACAGCGCATCTGCCGCCTGATGATGGTATATACCTGGGCTTCCAGTATTAAAAAAGATACGGAAGTAATCCTGATTGGAGAGGAACTGGGCTATTGAAGATTCTCATTAGCCGTTGCCTTATGGGCGCACCTTGTCGCTATAACGGAGAAAGAATCATCAATATCGAGCTTTTGTCTCTTTTGGAGGGACAGAAGCTCTATTTTACCTGCCCGGAAGTTGAAGGTGGTCTTCCGACGCCCAGATCTCCCGCAGAAATAAAAGGCAGCCGTGTGATCACTAATCTTGGAAATGATGTCACAGAGAGTTTTCATATAGGAGCTGAAATAGCGCTTGAACGCGCACGATTTAAAAATGTGGACTTTGTGATTTTCAAAGAGCAAAGTCCTTCTTGTGGTGTAAAGAGAGTTTATGATGGTAACTTCACAGGGACTCTGATGGAAGGGCAGGGAATAGCTACGAAGAAACTCACCGATGATGGATTCAGAGTTTATAGTGAAGAAGATATGGAGGAGATCAAGAAGCTTCTGGAGGCAAATGATGAAGATCCGTCCGAGTGAAATCACGCTAAAAAATGGAGAAAAGGTACTTCTTCGCTCTGCTGTGAAGAGTGACTCCGTGGAACTGCTCAAAGCGATCCATCAGTGGTGCAGTGAGACAGAGTTTCTTCTCAGAACTCCCATGGAATGCACCATGACCCTAAATGACGAAGAAGAGCTGATCGAAGCGTATGAGATACATCCTCTTCGAGCGATGATTCTCGCCGAGAAAGGGGGAGAAATAGTCGCCAGCGCAAGCATCTATCCAAAAAGAGATCTTTTGAAGAGTGCCCACAGGGCAGTTTTTGGGATTGCCATTCATGAATCAGAGTGGGGCAAAGGCCTTGGCTATGAAATGACAAGAAAAGCGATCGAGACAGCCAAGCTTCTGGGTTTTCGCCAGATAGAACTTGAAGTCTTTTCCGAAAATGAACGCGCAGTGAAACTTTATGAAAAGTCGGGATTTACTGTATGTGGACGCATTCCTGATGCTGCCAAGAAGTACGATGGCACTTTCATGGATGAGATTTTGATGATAAAAAAACTATTCTAAATATAGAATGATGAATAACTCTTAAACGCATGAAATCTCAAATTAAACCCCTCTTTTATAGTGTAACAAAAGCAAAGTAAACGTTGGTTTTCAGTCAAAGGTCTTTTACTTTTTACCAAGAATACCACTGACTCATTTTCAAAGCTCATTATTTGAAGCCGTAGAGATCTTTTGCAACCTTCGGCTTGATACAGAAAACCGCTTAGTAAAGATAGCCTGTCTGATTCCCGGGATCTCGTGCATAAGCGCTGCCGGCCTTGAAAGCTTGGACACCAAGGACTCTGGAAAGTATTCCTGGATGATTTAGGGCTTCTTGATCCATTAAATAAGCTCCGCTGGGACGCTTTCAACGAATAACAGACACCACAGGAAATGGTGAAATATATCGGAAAAGTAACAGAGTCTACTCTCAGCACATCCAAGGTTAGAATAATCCAATCTGTCAAGTCGAGATAGCCTTATCTACAGTAAAGAACCAATATCACTCCGAGTGATCTCAATCTAGAGCTCCCCTGGTGTTCGTTCTTGTCAAATTCGGCGTCCAACATCTGTAGAAAAGGGTGAAAACTAGAGAACTTCATTGTTGAGCTATCTTAACTTGATATTTAGCTTACCGCTTGAAGTTTTTGCCCAAGATTAATAATAACAAGGGTAGCTGCCAATAGTTTTCTTTTTTTTACATACCCATTGACTTACAATTAGAGGTGTTTTAATATGTAATTATAATTACATTAGTTGATCTAATGGAAAATTAATTACAATGGAGGAAGGCATGAAAACAAAGCAAATAACCCTATTAGCTCTGATTATTGCGGTACTATTGTTCACTTTTGGATGTGGCAAAACATCCGTTGATGAACCGACTCAACCTAACCCGCAGACTCCTGCCCTTGAGACACCGGCTTCGCCAGAAGTACCGGAAGCCACCAAATCCACAATTGTTGAAGCACTCTTTTCATCGCCCGTCGGGATTTTTAATCCAATTATGGCAGACAGTGATTATGACGGGCATGTCAATGATCTCGTTTTCTCCACGCTTCTGGCATTGGACAGTGAGCGAAACATCGTTCCCTGTCTTGCGGAAAAATATGAGATTACAAATGATAACAAAACCATTACTTTTTATTTAAATAAAAATGTCATTTGGCACGATGGTG
>CALFKA010000129.1 GCA_937880545.1 uncultured Clostridia bacterium
AGAAGGCGGCATACGTGATCGTGATGTGACTGGAGTTCAGACGTGTGATCTTCCGATCTCAGGTGGTTATTGTTTCGGAATGACAGTGTATACGTGACGATGTCTTTGCCGAAGAGATCGAGAATGGGACTGAGAAAGAGCTTTCTCGTATCGTGGGGAATGGCAAACTCCGTTACATCCGTCAGCCATTTCTGATTCGATCTTTCTGCTGTGAATTCTCGGTTTAGCACATTTTCACAGACGTACTGAGGCTGTGACTGCTTTCGGTTGACCTTCTTTCTGCGAATCCTGGAGTGGATTCCGTGGAGCTTCATCAAGCGATGGATGTAGCCTTCTGAATACGTGGTTTCCAGCTCTCGGTTCACGTACATGGTCATCCGGCGATACCCAAAGAGTTGTTTATACTCCTCATGGAAGCGGAGAATACAGGCGAGAACCGCTTCGTCTTGCCGTTCTTTTGCTGTCTTCTTACGACGGCGGTTCTTGTAGTACCCCGCTTTAGACACACCCAGAATTTCGCACATCAAAGGCACCGAATCCCCTTTCGCTAGGTAGTGGTCGATGAGCGAATATTCCAGTCCATGCCTTACTTGCGTGAGCGCATTTGGCGCAGGATCTCCTCTTTTTTTTTAAGAAGACGGTTCTCCAGGTCCAGGCGATAATTCAGCCTCTTCTGCTCTTCCAGCTCCAATTTCAGGCGTTCTACTTCGCTCAGCGTAGAGAGATCCACCGATTGCTTCGGCTTCCGTCCTCGCTTTCGGTCGAGTCCGGCTTCCCCTTCCTGCAAGAACCGCTGTGTCCAGGCATAAAGGGTAGCATACTTGACCTGAAACTTCGCAGCGGCAGCGGTATAGTCCTTCTCATGCTCCAGAACCCACTGCACGATGTGCAGGCGCTCTGCGGGCGTCGTTTTCTTGGGATCCATGGTGTACACTCCGGGATGTAGATGATAGTCCTCGAATTCCTCTCCATTATCCCATCTGCGAACCCAACCGGCAATAACGCTCCGTGATACCCGGTACTTGGCCGACAGCTCACGGATCGAAGTCGCCTCCCGATAGTACTCTTCCACGACCTGTTGTTTAAACTCAGCGGTATAGCTTCGATTTCCCTGGGACCGTTCAAAAGCCTGTACGCCATGAAGGAGATATTCGCGCTTCCATCCTCGAAGTGTGGCAACGCCGATTCCCAAATTTCGTGCTAAATGCTTCATACTGGAGCCCTCTAATAAGCTGAGACATGCATCGCGTTTCTGCTCTAGAGTAAAGTTCGGCTTTCGTGACATAAACATACCCTCCTTTGGTAGTCCATCTTTTATGAATTCGATGGTCTACTTTAGGAGGGTCAGTTCAAAAAGAGGAAGCCGTTTGCTTATACTTCATGAGTTCATTTCTGTGATGTTTCCTTCAGTGCCTTCAGGATCTCCACAAAATGCGACAGGATTCTTGAACTGAGCCCCCAGATATGCTCCCCTTCAAAAGTGTAAAAATAGAAAGGATGGTTCGCCAGATGGAAGGGATAGTCTCTTCCGCTGGGTATCCTTTCATATGGGAAGTCTTTTGGCAGCTCCAGCGAAGAAATTCCCTCTGTATAGAAAGGCTGCTGATCGAGAAGCCAGCGCAAGGGGAGGTGGAGAAGTCGCTGCACTTCTTGCGGATTGAATCGGTCGATGAGACCTTCTCCGACATATTTGAAGACATGCGGAAGCAGGAGCAGCCGGGGTGAATTGATCAGGTAGTCAAGTGGCCCCAGGTATTCGAGTTCTTCCGGGGAGAGGAGCAGTTCTTCGCAGCTTTCACGAAGTGCTGCCTGCATAGATGTCTCTCCTTCTTCTATCGCACCTCCGGGAAAAGAGATCTCGGTGGGTTGCGGGATATAGACAGAGCGCTTCTGCATGACAAGATACGTCTCGCTCTCTTTCTCCTCGAGAATCAGCGCAAGAGCGTAGGAGCGCATGGGATCGATCGGCTGGGGTTTTTGCTCGAGTCGTCTTTTGAGAGCCTCGTACATAGTGACTCCTTTGCTGTTGTATAGTACGATATTATCATAGAATTTATAGGGGAGGTCGTATGCTTCGACGGTTTATACCATATTACAGGCCACACATGCGCCTGTTTATTCTAGATCTTTGCGCCGCCTTCTTTCTGGCGGTCGTGGACCTGCTCTTTCCGCTGTACTCTAAAGAGGTGGTCAATAATTTTATCCCTGATGCCAATCTGCGCTCGATTCTGATCTTCGGTTCAGTGCTGTTGGTACTCTACGTCCTGAGGCTTGGGGCGCAGTACTTTATGAGCTACTGGGGTCATATGGTGGGAGCGCGCATGGAGTATGACATGCGCCAGGATCTGTTCTCCCATCTGCAGACGATGGATGTCAGTTTTTATGATCGCAGAAAAACAGGTCAGATTATGAGCCGACTGGTGGGGGACCTGCGAGAGATCGCAGAGCTTGCCCATCACGGGCCGGAAGACTTATTCATTTCTGTCATCATGCTTTTAGGCTCCATGATCATCCTGATCCGTATCAATATTATACTTACCCTGATGACCTTCGTCATCGTCGCTATTCTCATTTACTTTGCGTATACGCGCAGAAGAGGAATGAAGGAAGCATCAAGGGGTGTGCGTCATCACGATGCGAACATGAATGCGAAAATAGAAAACAGCATTTCCGGTATTCGCCTCTCCAAGAGTTTTACCAATGAGGACTATGAAGAGGAACAGTTTGCCGGTTATAACTACTCTCATCTTCTCAGCCGGCAGACCTTTTTCCAAGCGATGGGCACCTTTGAAGCGGGCAGCAATTTCCTTGTGAACCTGCTTTCCCTTTCTCTCCTCATTTTTGGCGGTGTTTTTGTCATCCGCGGCGTCATCGATATGGGAGAACTGGTCGCTTACCTTCTCTACTCGAACTACTTTATGCAGCCGATTCGCCGCCTGATTCAGTTTACCCAACAGTTTGAAACAGGGATGGCGGGTTTTGAGCGCTTCTGCGAGATGATGGAGATCAATCCCTCTATCGGAGATGTAGAAGGTGCAAGAGATCTCGGCACGGCAAAAGGGGAGATTCACTTTGACAAGGTGACATTCTCCTATGGGGAAGATGGCGAAGAAGTGCTGGCGAGCTTTGATCTATCCATCGCACCCGGGGAAAATGTAGCCTTGGTAGGCCCTTCAGGTGTCGGAAAGAGTACCATCTCCAAACTCATCCCCCGTTTTTACGATGTACGTTCGGGAAGTGTGAAGATCGATGGAATCGATGTCAAGGAATTGACGCTGCAGTCGATCCGCCGCAATGTCGGCATGGTGGAGCAGGAGGTCTTCCTATACTATGGCACCATTCGTGACAATATCCTCTATGGAAGACTCGATGCCACTGACGATGAAATCATCGAAGCCGCCAAGGCAGCCAATATCCATGATTTTATTATGAGTCTTCCGGAAAACTATAACACCATCGTCGGCGAGCGAGGCATCTTACTCAGCGGAGGACAGAAGCAACGCATTGCCATAGCGCGCGTCTTTTTAAAGAATCCACCCATCCTTGTGTTAGATGAGGCGACGAGTTCGCTTGACAACGAAAATGAAAA
>CALFKA010000130.1 GCA_937880545.1 uncultured Clostridia bacterium
TGATGGCGAGGAACATACACATGGAGTCTGTCGCCGTATCATCCGTTGTATTGAGATCCTGAAGGCTCTTCATGGCTTTCAAGCCAAAGGGGGTGGCCGCATTTCCAAGGCCAAATACGTTGGCAGCGATATTCATGATGACGTTGCCCATCGCTTCATGTCCGGGAGGTATGTCAGGAAAAAGTTTCACCAGCGCCGGCTGTAATGCATTACCGAGTTTTCTGACGAGTCCCGCTTCCTCCGCAATGCGCATGATGCCCAGCCACAGAGCCATAACACCGATGAGTCCAAGGGACAACTCGACAGCCGTCTTAGCATTATCGATGGCGGCATCGGTAACGCTCTGAACATTTCCTGTGACGATGGATACAACGATTCCTATCGCCATCAGGCCGAACCATACAAAGTTAATCATGTATTTCCTCCAATTAATATGAGTGTTTTCCTCCGTTTGCTCCTTTCTCTTCGAAGGTCGAGATGGGTGAAATGAGAGACAATGCCATCAGTCGCAGAAGAGTGGCTCCGAGATATTGTATAAAAAGTTCTTTCTATAGCCACCCTGTGCGAATCAGCCGTATTGTATATAGCAATTGGAATGCCAGAATATTTGACGCATTTTCCCATCCCGTTTATAATTACTTTTATACTAAGTGTTCAGTTTTCCGAATTCATATAAGGAGAATCTTACATTGAATAGTCGTTTTCGCGCTGTCTTTGAATCACTTTCCACAGGCCTACTCTATATTTCCAGAGATCACATTATCAAAATGGTCAATACACTTGCCAGAAAAACATTGGGAACCTTTCATCGGGGTCCCTATTTTCATGAGAGCGGACGCATAGAGGCAGAGGATATCGTACTGCTGGCGATCACAGATCTCGGAGGCGATGACGGAGGTCTCATTCCCTCTGACCTGGAAGTCTTGGGGATCAAGAACAAAGACATCCGTCCGGGTGACGCTATTCTTGCCACCACGCGCTTTCGCAGCAAGAAAAAACCTATCTATCAGTATTATCGGCGAGGCTCCATCAAAGATTTGATCGAATTGAAGACAAAATACCACTCCCTTGAACTTTCCAGCTCGATAGACTTCGAAAAGCGACTCATCTCGATTCGCGTCAACGAAGAAGCCTACGAGCTTTCCTTCCAGAAAAGCTTCGGCAGCATCGTCGTGATCGACCCAATCTCTCTGAAGGTCAAATTCTTTCAGACCCTGGGCTACTCTTATAAGAAAGAAGCCATCAAAGACTTGTTGAAAGGAAAGTACTTTTCCGCCAAGCGAGAGGGTCATACTATCGACCTCGAAGGCATGAAACTTGAGGATTTCTTCGGTCCCTGCACCTTTATCGATGACGTTGATCGCTGCCTTTTCGGCGAACTTGCATTCATAAAGAACGAACTCTATGAAGTACACCACCGCCACCTCATCTGCTCCATGACACCGGTACGACAGGGTCACGAGATTATCGGGGTCACGGTGGAAATGCTAGAAAGCGCCACACTCCCAAGCCTCTTGAACACTCGTAACAAACTAATAAGGATACTTGAGGAAAAGGTCTACCCCTCTGCATCTGTTGAGAATCCCGACAACAGCGAATATCGTTTCATCCATGGCCACAGTACCAAAATGCAGGAAATCCGCTTTCTTACAAAGAAAGCTTCACAAGTCCACTCCACTGTTTTTATCACCGGAGAAAACGGCACCGGCAAGACAATGGTCGCAAGAGAGATCCACGCTCTGCGCTCCGCCGACACACCGTTCGTCGAATTCAACTGCGCCAGCATCCCCCAGTCATTGTTTGAAAGTGAGCTCTTTGGCTATCTTCCGGGCGCCTTTACCGGGGCTCTGTCATCAGGAAAAAAAGGCTATCTTCAAGCGGCACAGGGAGGCACCATCTTCCTCGATGAGATCAGCGAAATTCCTCCTTCCATGCAAGTCAAACTCTTGCATGTGCTTCAAGACAAACGCTTCTATTCCATAGGTTCTAACACACCCATTGAACTGAACGCCCGTATCATCGCCGCCACGAATAGCGATATTCAGGAAGAGATTCGCACCGGAAGACTCCGCGAAGATCTCTTTTATCGCCTCAATGTCTTTTCTATCCATATCCCACCACTAAGGGAGCGACGAGAAGATTTAAACACACTGATCCAAGTCATTATGGGCCGTATTCAAAGCAATTATGGACTGGAGAAAAAGGAGCTTTCTTCCTCTGTTCTCGAACTGTTTATGAGTTATGACTGGCCGGGCAATATTCGGGAACTTGAAAATGTCCTAGAGAGAGCCATGCTCATCTGTGAGACACAGATCATTTTCCCCGAACACATCTCTCTCAATGTGCAGGAATCACACCACTCATTGAAAGATGCCCGGGAGCAGGCGGAGAAAAAAGCGATCCAGAATAGTCTCCTGATCACAAAGAATAAGACGGAATTGGCAGAACTCCTGGGAGTGTCCAGAACCACCCTATATGAAAAACTAGCGTACTATGATTTGAAAATCTAATGATCTATATGACAACTTTTACACATCGAAACAGGTGCTGACTCTACAGAGAAAAAAACAGGCATTGAAATTGCTAAATAGCTAAATGGAGGAAAAATGAAACCACAACGACTGACAATCGCCAACCTACCAACCAGAATTGAAGAGCTGACATGTTTTTCAGAAGACTTCCGCCAAAAGCTCTTTGTCAAAAGAGACGATGAAACCGGCATCGAGTTTTCGGGAAACAAAGTTCGCAAGATTGAGTACGCCGCAAAAGAAGCACTTGACCAAGGCGCCGACACGCTGATCACCTGTGGAGGTATCCAATCCAATCACTGCCGTGCTACAGCCGCCGTCGCTGCCCGGCTAGGCCTTAAAAGTATCCTGCTTCTGCGAAGTGATAACCGCGCCTTCCCGCAGGGCAATCACCTCCTTGACAACCTGCTCGGTGCATCCATTCGCTGGGTTACCTCCGGAGAGTATGCCCGAGAGCGAATGCAGAGGATGGAGAAAATCAAGAGAAATCTTGAGAGCGAAGGGAGAAAAGGCTACATTCTTCCCGAAGGCGCTTCGAATCCCATCGGCACTTTTGGCTATTTCCAAGCATTTGAGGAAATTCTCCACCAGGAGAAAGAGTTGAATATGACCTTTGACACCATCGTCTGCGCCGTCGGTTCCGGTGGCACTTATGCCGGTCTCGTCTTTGGAAATGAATACCATAAGAGTGGCAAGAAGATCATCGGTGTCAACGTCTGCGATGATGCGGAGCACTTCCGCGACGTCGTCATGAGCTTTCATGAGCCTTTCTGTGAGCTTCTGGGAGAAACCTTTTCCCTTTCAAAAGAACAGCTCTTCATCCTCGACGGTTATGTGGGGAGAGGCTACGCGCTCAACACACCGCAAGAGATGGACTTTCTCGCCACATTCGCGGCAAGAAGCGGCATCGTCCTTGATCCCGTGTACACAAATAAAACTGTCTATGGTCTCTTTGACGCCCTGAAGAAGGGGAATCCTCTCTTTGAAGAGTCGGAAAACATCCTCTTTATCCACACCGGCGGACTCTATGGCGTCTTCCCCAAAGCCGGAGAATTCAATTTTTAGGAGTCATCCTATGTCAGAAAAACATCTCTTCTTTGATGGCTGCGACACCGTAGCCCTCGCACAGAAGTACGGAACACCTCTTTACCTCGTGTCACTCAGTGACATCGAAGAGAAGGTCCGCCAGTTGAAGGACGCCTTCACCGAACGCTATGAGAACACGCGAATAGCCTATGCCGGCAAAGCTTTCCTCACAAAAGGGATGGTCCGCATCATCGATCGGCTGGATCTCTGTCTCGACGTCGTATCTGGAGGAGAGCTTGACTGTGCTTTGCAGGCGGGTTTTCCGCCCGAGCGCATCGAATTCAACGGCAATAACAAACTCCCTTGGGAGATTGATCTTGCTATCAAAAACGGTGTAGGCCGTATGATTATCGACGGCTTCCACGAGCTCGATCTCATCATCGAAAGCGCAAAAAGACATGGATATACCGTCCCTGTCCTGATCCGTCTGACACCCGGTGTCTCCGCCGATTCCCACGATTACATTGTGACGGGGAAGAAAGACTCCAAATTCGGGTTCCCCATCGACTCACCCGCTCTCTTCGAGACGATCGAGCGCGCCATGGACAGTGAGTGGACAAATCTTTTGGGCTTTCACTTCCATATCGGAAGTCAACTTGAAGACAACAAGGTCTACCTTGACTCTCTCGACATCGTCTTCGATCTCCTAAGAAAGCTGAGAAAAGAAAAGAACTTTGCTCCTAAAGAACTCAATATCGGTGGGGGATTCGGCATCCGTTACACAGAAGAAAGTAATCCGAAACCTTTTGACTACTTTTTTACACCTGTGATGGAGAAGATCGAAAACTTCTTCCAACAAGAAAAACTGCCAAGACCCCATGTTGTCACAGAACCAGGACGCAGCCTTATCGGCGAAGCCGGGAGAACCCTCTATACGGTGGGGAGCATGAAGGAGATTCCCGGTCTTCGCCACTATGTACTGATTGACGGAGGGATGAATGACAATATCCGACCCGCCCTCTACCAGGCAAAATACCATGTGGTGAACGCTTCCAAATTTGATGAAGAGCCCAGCGAACTCTATACCATCGCCGGTAAGATCTGTGAGTCGGGAGATATTCTCGCAAAAGATGTGCTCCTGCCACCGACAAAACCCGGTGACATCCTCGCCTTCTATTCCACAGGAGCCTACAACCACTCGATGGCCAGTAACTATAACAAGATTCCGATCCCGGCCGTTGTCCTTCTCTATCAAGGAAAGGACGAACTACTGGTCAAGAGACAGAACCTGGAAGAGCTTCACCAAAACGACCTCATCCCCAAGTTGGTACAAGAACTGTGAAGATTACAAAGATGCACGGGGCAGGAAATGACTTCTTGCTGATCAACAACCTAAAAGAGAATATACCAGCAGATAAACAACCCTCCCTTGCCAGAACTCTCTGTCCGAGACGGCTTAGTTTTGGAGCAGACGGACTGATCTTCCTCGATCACTCGATTGGAGAGACAGATTTCTCCATGCGCTTCTATAACAGTGACGGTTCCGCCGGTGAGATGTGCGGCAACGGAGCGCGCTGCCTGGCTCGCTTCGCCTTTGAAGAAGGGGTTGCAGGAGAATCCATGCGGTTTGACACAGCCGCAGGATCGGTGGATGCCTGGCGTCTGGAAAAAAACAGCTACAGGACGCGGCTGCAGCTGCCGTCGATCTATCGGCCTGTTTCTATTGAAATAGACTCACGCTCTTTACACGGGTATTATGTTGAGGTGGGCGAGCCCGGAGTCCCTCACTTTTGTCTGGAGTTTCCCGAACTAGAAAGAATCAACCAAAATAAGCTTTTGGATTTGGCACTGACACTCCGCCATCACGTCAGCTTTCCTAAGGGGACAAATGTCAATTTCTATACCTTCCTCTCCCCCACGGAACTTCTCGAGAAAACCTTTGAACGAGGCGTAGAGGACTTCACCTTAGCCTGCGGAAGTGGATCTGTCGCCGTCGTCTATTCACTCATGAAGAGTGCAAAAGTAGAAAAAGACGCCTGCGTGACTCTCCACGTCCCCGGAGGTCAGCTGCAGGTGGATGCCCAGTGGAAGGACGATGACATCACAGAGATCTATCTGACAGGACCGGTGGAGAGAGTCTACGACGCCACGTATTCATATCAGAAAAAATGATGTACATAGGCAAATATAAGTCTTCCATGTTTTGAGCCCTTGATGCATCGCATCCTAGCGGCGACAACTGGACTGCTTGCTCTATCAAAAAAACGGTGGTTTGATCTCTTTGAAAATCAGACCACCGCTTTGTGTAGTAGAAAGAATATTCTCTTTAGATGTCCTTGATCCCGCCGTCCGTGGTGATGGTGACGACTTGCCAGGGGATGAACTTACCAGAGTCCTTCAACGCTTGGACAGCGGCTCTCTCCAGCCCTCCACAGCAGGGTACTTCCATGCGCACGATCTTGAAACTCTTGATATTGTTGTTTTTGAGAATAGCTGTCAGTTTTTGCTGATAGTTTGCATCATCAAGTTTTGGGCAGCCGATCAAGGTGACATGACCGCGGATGAAATCTCGGTGGAAGTTGGCATAGGCATAGGCTGTACAGTCTGCTGCGACTAAAAGATTGGCTCCATCAAAGAAACCTGCCTGCACCGGAACCAACTTAATCTGCACAGGCCACTGGCGGAGTTCGCTGTCCGTTTCCCCTTCCAGTGTGGCGCCTTTTCGCGCCCTCTTCTGAAGGCTTGTAATACGCTCTGTATGATCTGTCTTAGTAACAGGAAGAGTCTTCTTCTCTTCTTTTTCCTTCACTGCTTCTTTATCAAAAGCCATCGCTTCACGCTCTTCAAAGCTAATCGCCCCAGTTGGGCAGACGGGAAGGCAGTTGCCGAGTCCATCACAGTAATCATCTCTAAGTAAAGTGGCTTTGCCATCGACGAGTCCGATAGCTCCCTCTTGACAGGCACCGATGCAAAGACCGCAGCCGATGCAGAGTTCTCGATCTATATTAATAATCTGTCTTACCATAAAATATTTCCTCCGAGAACACTTTAGCACAGGTTCCTTTTGAGAATCAGTATTAATTATCACAGAATACGCCTTTTGTCGATTTTTTTCTTTCGATTTGCTATGCTCATGAAAGGAGGAATCGCTATGAATCAACCGATCAAACCCTTAGTGAATTTTGATGACTTTCTAAAACTCGATATCCGTGTCGGCGTCATTGAAGAAGCCGCTGTCTTTGAAAAAGCCCGCAAGCCTGCCTATCAGCTAAAAGTGAACTTCGGCGAAGAGATAGGTGTGAAGAAATCCTCCGCCCAGATCTGTGAGCACTATAATCCGGAAGAGCTAGTCGGCAAACAAGTACTGGCCGTTCTAAACTTCCCCGTGAGACAGATCGGGAACTTCTTCTCTGAAGTCCTCGTCCTCGGCACCTATTCTGAAGGAGGCGTGATTCTTATCACGACGGACTTACCCTCCAAGCCCGGAGACATTCTGGGCTGATCTCCGGTAAAATCAAAAAGATCCCTCTGATAAAAGGGATCTCTTACTTTTTGTGTCAAATCATCGCATATTCTTGAGCGACGGAATCGAGTAGAGTATTCTGCTCAGTGGAATGGCTCCAGCCGCACCGATCAGCCACTGACCCAGGTTTCCGGGGATGCTACGTACGGGCGACACCCAGTTGCCATAGAGAATCGCTTCCGCGAGATAATAGCCGCCGAGAAGGATGGGGAGGCCTACTATCAGGGCAAGAAGATAGCGGCTGACTTTTCCGCTTTTTCCGGCGACCGTGGAGATGACAAATCCCATGATCAGACGGATGACAAAGGTAAATGGCGCCCAGATGGCGTAGGGAGACAGCAAGTCAAAGAGTCCCATCCCAAAAGCTCCGGCGATGGCACTTCTTCTCGGAGAAAAGAGGAGACAGACCGTAAAGAACACAAGATCTCCGGCGTGTATCAACCCACCCTGAGAAAAGGGCATGGGGATCTGGATCGCAAAGGTACCGATAAAGACCAATGCAATCAGTAATGCTGTAATGGCGAGACTCAGAGTAACATTCGGCTTATTCATTCTGGATCCTTTGTTTTGCAGGTAATTGTGCGAGTATAATGGCAACAAATATCAGGACAAAGCCGGTGAGTTCACGGGCTGTCATGATTTCATTCAGAAGCAGGAAGCCCCCAATGGCCCCAAACACAGCTTCCAGACTTAAAATCATGGAGGCAATGGTCGGGTCGGTATGGCGCTGCCCCATCATCTGAAGGGTAAAGCCCATGCCCGCCGAGAAGATGCCGGCATACAAGATGGGAATCGCCGCCTCCAGGATGCTCTTTATTTCAATCGTCTCAAAGACCAGAGCTATAATAGCGCTCGCGGCCGAGGCAAACAGAAACTGCACCATAGAGAGCACCAGCGGCTCATATTTCTTCACAAAGTGATCAATGGCAAAGATATGGCCTGCCCAGAGAAAAGCACCTAGAAAGACCAGTACGTCTCCGATATTGATGTCTTCAACGGCGCCGGAGAAACTGAGTAGGTACAGACCGAGGGTTGCCAGCGCAACACCGATCCATACGCGCAGGCTCACCTTCTTCTTGAAGAGAATGCCGGCCAATACCGGTACAAGAATTATGTAGAGAGCGGTGATAAATCCACCCTTGCTGGCTGTTGTATAGACCAAACCAATCTGCTGAAGCGAGCTTCCCAGAAACAGAAAAACACCACAGGAGATTCCTCCTTTGATGGCTCCCTTTGTAATCGGGAGTTCCTGTCCTCGGAAGCGAAGTATGCGGATCAACAGATACAGTGTCAGCGCACCTAACAGGTAGCGAGTCGCTCCAAAAGTAAACGGTCCGACGATCCCCATACTCACACGCTGCGCCACAAAGGCAAAGCCCCAGATGGCACTGGCAAGTATCAATTGCCCATTGGCAATCAGTTTTTTCTTTTCCATTATGTTTCCTTACTGCTATGCGCCTTCTCTGAAGAGGAGTATCAGCGCCCCGGATGAGTCCCAACCAGAAGCCCTGTACATAAGTGATATGAACTTTTTCGAGAGTCCCTGCAGTATGTCAATCCCTTATCAAGTATATCAGAAATCAGGAACTTTCCAACCATGAAACCTGTTTGAACCAATGTCTCTTTCGACTTCTATCTTCTTCTCAAATGGGTACTTTGGCATAAAAAGCCCCCTTCGTTGGATTCCGGGTCCAACTATTGGGGGGAAGATTGTCCGTCTACGCTTAAAGTTGCCTGTTTCTCCCGACAGGCGATGCCCTTCAGTATTTGGCGGAAAGAACAAACAGCAGCACCACCTGATACAGAAAAAGAAAAATCGCCCCTGCCAGCAGAGTATAAGTGACCGTCGCATCAAAATATGCTGCTACTGCACTGGCCACCAGAAAAATCGCCCCGGCAACACTCAGCGAGGGAAAGCCCGCTTTCATGCGGATCAAATTCAGACGCTCATCCTGATCCTCGTAGTAGTACTTCCTGAGAAGTGTTTCGTCCTTAAGTGCCCTTTGATAGCGATAAGTATAGTAGAACCCCACCGCATTGATGCCAAACGCAAACCCGATCAAGAAGAAATGCGGAAACTTCCCGACGACCGGCTCGCCTGGAAAGAAAAAGAGGAGATAGACGATGAGCAGGAGCAGGATACCCGATGACATCATGACCAGCCCGATCTTTCTGCTGAGCGCTTTTTTGTATTGTTCCATTATTCTTCCTCCACACTGCTGAAGTCAAAGACTTCTTCAATTGATTTTCCAAAATAGCTGGCGATTTTGTATGCCAGAACCAGTGACGCAGTATACTTTTCCGTTTCAATGGATGTGATGGTCTGGCGCGTGGTACCGACGGCCATGGCCAACTCTTCCTGTGTCAGTTTATGCTCTTTTCTGAGCTCCTTTATCTTGGTTTTCATATCACCTCCGGCGCAAAGTCTGCTTTGCAAATAAAGTATAGCCTGCTTTGCATTATATGTCAAGCATGCTTTGCATTTATTTTTGTAAAGTAGAGAAATCATCTGATTGTATCTCATGTGTATTCACCGAATGGCAACGAATAGTGACAGATAAGAGTTGGATAGAAATTTTAACGATAGATAAACTCAAGGTGAAAAAAACAGAGTCTCATGACTCCGGTTGCCGACTGCTCGTAGCGTTCGATGAACGAAGGATATACTTTTAGATTTTTTCTGTCTGTTGTGACGGTGTATGGCGAAAAACCCAGAAACCTTCTCGGAAATCTTTGCTCCAGTCACAGTCCACAAACAGGATCTCCTCAAAATACCCACTCGCTTCTATCGCCTGAAAATACTGAAACGACGGATAGTAGAGAATCAGATCCACTGTCCTCTCCTCTGCATCAATGGAAGCCGTGATCATCTCCAGCGTGCGGCGAAAGATCCAATCGGAGAAGGGGTGAAAGAAATAGAAGATATTTGCGTAGGCGGGAGGCTCAAATTCCTCTGCCTTCACCTCAAGAAAAGTGATGTCCACTTCTTCAGGAGGGAGGTTCTGCTCCAGAGCATAATTCTTCTTGTTCTCTGTGGCTCTTCGACAGCGCTCGGGGTCCACTTCGAGCCCGCATCCCGGCACCTGCAGCTTATGATGGAAATAAAAGTTGATTCTCCCAAGAGCACTCCCATAGTCGATGAGAAACGGCTTCTCCAGGGGATCATAGTTTTCGATAAGCAGATCGAGGGCGCAAAAAGGTGTGGGCTCTCCTCGGTGATAGTCAATCATCACGCCGTCCCACTCTTGTATCTCACAGGTATGGATCCCTAAGGCTTTGTCGGTTTCCATTTCTTTTCTGCTGAATTTGATCTCCTGCACCGATAGACTCCTCCTCATAGGTAACTATGAGCATTCTAACAAAAGAACTGACGTTCTGCGAGCATTAAGATGCCTTGCATCAAAAAAAGGGCCTCGTTAGAGACCCTCTTGTGTGGTTTATACCATTTCTTTGAGATCGTCGGCGATGATCAGTTTGGCTTCGGTGGCTTCTTGCACCTGCTCCACTGTGAACTCGGGATTGATCTCTGTGAGGACAAGACCTTCTTCTGTGACCTTCATGACGCCCATCTCGGTGACGATCAGGTCGACAACGCCTACGCCTGTGATCGGGAGATTGACTTCTTTGAGGATCTTAGGATTGCCCTTCTGGGTGTGTTCCATGGCAATGACGACTTGTTTGGCGCCTGCCACAAGGTCCATCGCTCCGCCCATGCCCGGAACCATCTTGCCGGGGATCATGTAGTTGGCGAGGTTGCCTTTTTCGTCTACCTGCAGAGCACCGAGGACTGTCATATCGAGGTGACCGCCACGGATGATACTGAAGGAAGTCGAGGAGTCAAAGAACATGCCACCGGGAAGAATGCTGGAAGGGGTACCACCGGCTGTGACAATGCGCATGTCGATGCATGAATCATCCGGTGCAGGACCCAGTCCTACAAAACCATTCTCACTCTGGAAAGTGACATTGATATCATCAGCTACAAAGTTAGCTACGCGAGTAGGAAGACCAATACCCAGGTTTACCAGGTCTCCGTCTTTAAGTTCCGCCGCTACGCGTTTGGCGACGAAATCTTGAATCTGATTCTTATCCATTAAAGCACATCTCCTTGTACGATATAGCTTACGAAGATCCCGGGGGTACGAACAATATTCGGATTGAGTTCGCCCACTTCCACGATCTCTTCGGCTTCGACGATGACAGTGTCAGCGGCGGCGGCCATAAGGATGTTGAAGTTCTGTGTGGAGCCTTCGTAATAGATATTGCCGGATTTGTCCACTTTGGTGCCATAGAGGAGCGCTACATCAGCGCGGAGGGGTTTTTCAAGAATCCACTCCACTCCGTCTATTTCCACCATCTGTTTGCCTTCCTGGACGAGGGTGCCGATACCTGTTCTTGTCAGAACGCCGCCGAGACCCGATCCGCCTGCGCGCACCTGCTCAGCCAGTGTTCCCTGAGGAACGAGGACGACTTCTGTCTCTCCGCTGTTCATCTGATTGCCAGTCTCACGGTTCGTGCCCACGTGAGACGCGATAATCTTTTTGAACTGTTTGGCAACAACCATTTTGCCAACGCCTCTGTCGACATAAGATGTGTCATTGCAGATGAGGGTGAGATCTTTCTTTCCGCTCTCGACGAGCGCATCGATGATCTTCAGCGGCGTTCCACATGCCAGAAAGCCTCCTACCATGATCACATCGCCATCTTTGATCTTATCGATGGCTTCCTGGATTTCGATCACTTTGCTCATATTTCCACCTTTCTTAGTTTGTTGATATTTTATCAATTAATATTGTACCATCTCCCTGCTTTCCCGCAAGGGGGATGTATTATTTATCTTTGGAGAGTTTGAGCTGTTCGAAGAACTTCTCGTCTCGTTTGGTAATGACTTCGGTGACTCTGTCTCCGGGATAATCATAGAATCCTTTTTTGGCCTTCGTTCCGAGTTCCCCCTTGTCCATCTTCTCCTGAAGAAGAGCGGGAACGTCTTTACGGTCACTCAGCTGCGCAAAGAGGTAGCTGGAGATGTAGTAGAAGGTATCGAGGCCACCGAGGTCCGCTGTCTGGAGAGGTCCGATGTGTGGATAGCGGAAGCCCGGCCCGAAGTTCATGGCTTTGTCAATATCTTCTGCCGTGGCAATGCCTTCTTCGAGGATGTGTAGAGCTTCTCGGAAGACAGCAAACTGCAGTCTGTTACCGATGAATCCCGGAGCGTCTTTTAAAACGACAACGCTTTCTTTGCCGATTTTTGCAATCAGGTCTTCAAGGGCATTGACGGTTTCCTGTGAGGTCTCATCTCCTTTGATGAGTTCGATCAGTGGGATGATGTTCGGCGGATTCCACCAGTGCATGCCGATAAAGCGGTCTTTGTGCTGTAGGTCTTCGCTCTGAGCATTGATAGAGAGTCCGGAGGTGTTACTGGCGAGGATGCAATCGCGGCTTACGATGGCTTCCACTTCTTTCCAGAAAACCTTTTTGATTTCAAGTTTTTCAACGATGGCTTCAATGACCAACTGACAGTTGCGGAATTCTTCTTTACTGGTGCTGAAGGAAATGTTCTTGTCCACCAACTCGATTCCTTCGGGTGTGATCAGTCCCTGGTTCTTCAGAGTGTTGACATTGGTCGCAATAATCTGTTTCCCGACTTCGAGGAATCTCTCCTCGAGGTCCACGATAACAACTTCATAGCCATGTTGCGCAAGAATCTGACCGATACCTGAACCCATGGTTCCGGAGCCGGCCACACCAATCTTTCTAATGTCGGGCATTTCTGTCTCCTTTGTTGTTCAATAATGAACATACCCAAAAAGAGAGGTGCGCAAAGCGCACCTCACCTTCTTTAGTAGATACCAATACTTCCGAGGATAATGGCAGGAATAGAGGCAACGATCGGCAGGATGAGCGAGGTCATCATGATGTCGATGTAGCTCTCTTTGTGCGTCATGCCGGTGACGGCAAGCAGTGTAAGGACGGCGCCGTTATGGGGAAGTGTGTCGAGTCCGCCGGAGGCCAGAGAGGCGACGCGGTGGAAGGCTTCGGGGCTGATGCCCTGTGTGGCAGCAATCTCCATGTACTGGGGACCGAGCGCTTCCAGCGCAATACCCATACCGCCGGAAGCAGAGCCTGTGGCACCTGCGAGCAGGTTGACGGCGATTGCTTCGGAGATGAGGGGGGTTCCGGGTACGTTTAGAAGCAGGCTTTTCAGGGTTTCAAATCCGGGCACTGTACGAACGACCGAGCCGAATCCAACGGCGGCAGCGGTGTTCATGATGGCGGTGATGGATCCGATGGCACCGGCAGAGACGGTCTTCGTAAAGCCCATGTACTTTTTGAAGTTGAGGATCATAGCGAGGAGTACACCGGCAATCAGAGCGACAACAATGTCGATCTTCCACTCGGAGTTAATAATGTGCGCATTGAAGAGAGCAATAACAGCGATAAGAGGAACAAAGCTCAGGAAAGGATTCGGCAGAGCACTGTCATCAAACTCAACGGCTTCTTTGCCCTTAGGCTCGGTGAAGACATCGCCGGCAGCCGTGAACTTTCTCTCGCGGTATTGCAGCCAGAGCACGCCCAGGACAAACATCAAGACGGCAGCTGTGAGACCCATGATGGGCGCAGCTGTCGGAGACGTTCCATAGTGCTCCATGGGAATGAGGTTCTGGATCTGCGGAGTTCCGGGAATGGCCGTCATCGTAAAGGTGAAGCTTCCGAGCGCAATGGCACCGGGGATTAGCTTGCGGGTGATGTTGGCTTCACGGAAGAGTTCCAGAGCCAAGGGGTACATGGCGAACACAACGACGAACAGGCTGATGCCGCCGTAGGTCAGGACGCCACAACCGACGACAACGCCGATGATGGCGCGTTTGGCACCAATGGTTTTTGTGAGCCATTTAGCGATCGATTTCGCAGCTCCGGTGTAATCCATCAGGTGACCAAAGATAGCACCGAGCATGAAGACGGGGAACCAGGTCTTTACATAGCCTGAGAGACCGGTCATGTACGTGTCGCGATACATCGTGAGCAGATCGAGTCCGCCCGTTACACCCAGAATGATGGCGCAGACCGGTGCCACCCACAGAATGGAATAGCCGCGATAAGCGAGATACATCAGGGCAACTAGTGCAAGGATAATACCTAACATTGATTTCTCCTCCTAGAAAGTAAATTAGCTGGCTGTCCAGCCGCCATCGACAGGGAGCATAACGCCGGTGATGCTGGATGCTTCATCAGAACACAGCCATTTGGCTACTTCAGCAACCGTGCGGGGCTCAAGAAGTTTCTTAATGAAGGCTTTGGATAACATGATTTCGCTGACAACCTGATCCTCGGGAATTCCGTGGGTCTTGGCTTGATCGGCAATTTGTTTGTCCACAAGGGGGGTACGCACATAGGCAGGGCAGATGGAGTTGACGGTGATGCCCAGAGGTCCGCCTTCAAGAGCGGCAGTGCGGGTTAGGCCGGAGAGACCGTGTTTTGCAGAAATATAAGCGCTTTTGTATTCAGAAGCAACAAGTCCGTGAATAGAGTTGAGATTAATGACGCGACCCCAGCCATTGGCTTTCATGGATGGCCAGCAGTACTTGGTCAGCAGGAACGGGGCGGTGAGCATCAGGCGGATCATGAAGTCCCAGCGGTCTTCCGGGAAATCTTCGATCGGGGAGACGGTCTGAATGCCGGCGACGTTGATGAGCACATCGACTCTGCCGTATTTTTCAAGAGCGAAGTCAACTAGTTTCTTGCAGTCCTCGCGCTTGCTCAGATCCGTAACGACGTAGTCGGCGCCGAGGGCAGCGGACTCTTTTTGAAGGCCCTCTTCATTAATATCGGCCATGACAACTTTGGCTCCGCTTTCGCTGAAGACCTGTGCCATGGCCAGTCCAATGCCGCTTGCAGCACCAGTGACAACAGTTACCTTGTCCTTTAGCATATTTTCCTCCTTTTAGTATCGGTTCACAGTAATAATGAGCAAAAAACATGCCTTTTGCGGGAAAATCAATCCTGCGTATGCACGGTCTTTTTAAGTCGGACAATCGGCCTGTAGTGCCCTTATTACGTGAGTTACAATCATCATATATTGATGAGTAAAAGTTGTCAAAACGGAATGCGCCGGACTATTAATGTACGTATATACTTACACTTTCACCACCTAAATAAAAATAGTGTGCGGGAATACGCACACTATCAGAAGAATAACCGTTAGATATGTACGGTATTCCGACGCTGATTCTGCTCTATCGGCAATTATTATGACATTTTATTCTTATATCAACTCATATTTTCGCATCTTATCATAAAAGGACGTCCGGGAGATCCCAAGCATCTTTGCCGCCCGACTTTTATTGCCCCGGCAGATGAGAAGTGCATCCGAGATGGCGTTTCTCTCAACCGTCTCCACGATCAGGTCCAGGTTTTCCGGCACGCGATCCGAATGCGTTCCGAGAACTTTGGCGGAGAGATGCTCTTTTCGGAGCAGGTTTTCTCCCGGTCGCATGTCATTTAGTGCCCGCTCGATGATGTTTTCCAGTTCACGCACATTTCCGGGAAAGTTATATGCCTTTAGAAGGGTTAGCACCTCCAGGGAAAAACCACGAAAGGGAATCTTTTCTCTCTCTGCGATGCGCTCTGCAAAGTAATACGACAGCGGCGCAATGTCCCCTACCCTTTCCCTGAGAGGAGGCATCACAATGGTGAGTACATTGAGACGGTAATAGAGGTCTAGGCGGAAGAGCCCTTCCTGGATCATCTCTTCAAGGTTTCGGTTGGTAGCGGCGATAATGCGCACATCAACAGGAATCGATTCCGTACTTCCGATGGGCTCGATCACTTTCTCTTGCAAAAAGCGCAGGAGCTTGACCTGCATATTCATCGGGAGCTCTCCAATCTCATCGAGGAGCACTGTCCCGCCGTCAGCCGCCATGAACTTTCCGATTTTGCCGCCCTTCGCAGCGCCCGTAAAAGCGCCCTCTGTGTAGCCGAAGAGTTCGGACTCCAGAAGTTCTGCCGGGATGCCCGCACAGTTGATCTTTAGAAATGGGGCTTCACTTCTTGCGCTGTTGGCGTGCACTGCCTGTGCGATGACGTCTTTTCCTGTTCCACTCTCCCCAAGAATCAGCAGAGTAGAGTTACTCCGGGCAAAGCGCAACGCCTGCTCCTTGATCTCCTCCATCACCGGGTCTTCTCCTATAATGGAGTCCATGGAGAAGCGCGCGCGGTTCGTGCGATCAAACTCTTCTTTGTAGAGGTTTAGCTGATGGGTCATAGAGGAAATCTGTTCATAGAGCTCCGTCAGGTCATCGATATTGCGAAAGATCACACGTCCGATGGCGCCGACTACCTCTCCATTTCGATAGACCGGGATGCGCTTGACGATGGTGTTTTGACCATTGATCTCCTGAACAGCATTGTACTCGGGCACGCCCGTGCGCGCCACAATGTGCATCCTCGTATTGTCGATGACTTCTGTGATGTGGCGGCCGATCGCCCAGGTGCGATCTACTCGCAGGAAGTCCGCATACGTCTGGGTGAGTAGCTGTATGATGCCGTCTTTGTCCACGTAGACGATGGCGTCCTCTGCGTTGTCGAGCACGACATCGAGGAAAAAGCGCTCCTGATTAAAAGGGATGGAATTCATGATACTACTCCTTGCGTTGACTCTCCCTGTTTTTTATATAATACGTAATCATCCCCAGAAGGGCAACTGCCCCGAGGAGAAGCGCCATGAAAAGGTCAACGTACGATGCGCTCGCGCGAAACATCTGCCAGTGATCGACCGTATACATGACAAGAACCAACATATACACCTGAAAGAGGAAGAGGCCACGGATACTCCCCGCCTCCCACTGCTTCTTCGTCTGAAAGGAATACAGCGTAAAGATCACGGCAAAGGCCAGTTGATCAAGTCGGAGATAGTAAAAGTACTCCGAAAGAGTCGCAGAAGGCGGAAGGAGCGGGATATTCTTAAGGCTCCGCGCGACGATCGCCAGCATCACAATTGTGCTTGCAATGACAAACGCCCGCATGAGCCGTCGGCTGGTCATTCCCCCGACACCTGCATGGGCGAAAAGAGCATGGCAGGACAAAGGAGCGATCCACTTCCCAGACGAAGGCTCTCACCTAATGCCTGCACTTCTTTGAGCATCTCATAGAAGTTGCCGGCAATCAGCACTTCATTGACAGGATGAAGACTCGAGCCTCCTTCAATGCGAAAGCCTCTGATCGGCACGCTGAAGTCCCCACTCACCGGATCGACTCCGGCATAGCCGGTAATCTCCGTCACAAGAATTCCACTCCCCATCTGCTCTTTCATCTCATCCAAGGAGAGTTCTCCCGGTCGGATGAACAAGTGGTGAGGCGAGGTTCCTCCGGAGGTAGAGATCCCCCTTGAGCCTCGGGCATTGGAAGGGCGCCCATCTTTTGCGGCGCTCTTTAAGTTATAGAGGTAATCGACGAGTTCTCCCTCCTGGATGAGCGAAAGCGGACCCACGGGTACCCCTTCATCGTCAAAGGCGACAGGGATCAAAGAAGAGGGATGGAAGGGGTCATCGATCAGGTCGATGAGAGGAGAGGCTATTTTCTCTCCGATCT
>CALFKA010000131.1 GCA_937880545.1 uncultured Clostridia bacterium
CCTCTTCGTGTCCTTCTTCGTGCTCCTCTTCGTGTCCTTCTTCGTGCTCCTCTTCATGTCCTTCTTCGTGCTCCTCTTCATGTCCTTCTTCGTGGTCATGTCTTGTCTTTAAGAGCTTTACTCCCTCGCTCACATCGATAACATGGGCAGGTTTTGCTGAAGTGAGGATGCCATCTACCCATGGCTCCATCGCCTCTCCTGTATACAAGAAGACATCTGCCTGTGAGATGGCGGCAACATCTTTGGGTTTGGGCTCAAACTGATGTGGCTCGGTGCCGGGAGGCAGAAGAAGCTGCAGATCTATCTCCTCTCCCCCAATGACTCTGGCAAAGTCATACTGAGGAAAAAGAGTGGAGATGACGAGCGCTTTGTCGTTCGGTGTTTTCTGCGCAGGCGCACAGCCTGCTAGCAGAAGTATTACCATCATAATTGCTATAAGTTTTTTCAATGTTAACCCTCCATCTGCTCATCTGAGCATCGGTTTCGTATCAAAGTAAGGAGCTTTTGAAAGACGTGGACCATCTGACCAATGAGCATGGCACTTACAATGGTGCCGATCCCCACGCCCCGCATCTCTCCCAAAAAGACGATGCCTAAGAATATGGCCAGCACCACAAGGATGGTGTCCGTAAAGACCTTCCCCCTGTGAAAGGGCCAGCGCTTCGGATACTTCGTAGCCATCGCACTGATCAATCCCTCTGTCGGCATTTGCAGGATTCCTGCATCGACATAGAGTGTGATACCCAGAGAAACAAGGAAGATACTCAATATAATATAGAGTATGATCCCGATCACGCCAAAAGGAACTTCAGAGCCGACCAGTAGCAGATTCCAGTCGACGAACACACCATATAAGAGTCCCACGAGAAGTTGAACGATATTGCTCCAATGAAACTTCTTTAAAAGAATCCCCTGGAACAGGAGGTAGATACCCATCAGAAGCATCATCCAGAAACGAATATTGCTCTCAAAAATCTGTGAGAGCACGTAGGGAAGGGCGTTGACGGGCGTGGTGCCCTGTCCTGCCACGATGGAGAAGGCTCCCCCTAGTGCTAAAATCTCAAGTCCTGCAAAATATTGTACCAAGCGGATCAGTTGATTTCTCTGTTTCATATTCTCTCTTTCAAAGCATGTTCTTTTAGTATACCCTCGGAAGGTCCACAGGGAACGAACATACCCTGTCTATTGTACATGATACGGCGGGAAAAAGATTGTCATTATTCACTAATTGGGTATAGGAAATAGGATACTAGAAAGGAGTTCAAAATGAAGAAAGTCGCGATTTTGATCGAAGAACTATTTGACGAACAGGAACTCATCTACCCCCTCTATCGTCTGATGGAAGACTATGAAGTCGACCTGATCGGTGCGGAAGAAGGAAAAGTATACAAAAGTAAAGTCGGTTTCGCCAAAGCCAGCACGAAAGCTTCAAAAGATGTATCGGCGGATGATTACGTCGGACTCTACATTCCCGGAGGATTTTCCCCCGATTTTATGCGTCGCACGGAAGCCACCAAAGATCTTGTAAAAGCATTTGAGAAACAGGGAAAGCCGATCGCCGCTATCTGCCACGCCGGCTGGATGCTCGCTTCCTGCTGTGACATCAAAGGAGAAGAAATCACCTCCACCCGCTCCATTGCTGATGATCTGATCCATGCCGGAGGTATCTGGGTGGACCGCGAAGTTGTCATATCCGGAAACCACATCACCTCAAGAGGTCCCGGGGACATGCCCGCTCTCATGAGAGAATTTCTCAAAGCGATTCAAGGCTAAGATCCTTATAAACACAGAAAATAGGAGATGGATATATGAAGCAGTTCCAAGTCATTGACAGGCCGAAAAGGCTCAAAGAGTTCATTGACCGTTTGCACCAGGGGGAGACTGTCGATCAAGTAAAAGAGGATTTCCAGAGAGAATTCGGCTCTGTCAGTGCCGGCGAAATCGCTCAAGCGGAACGCCAACTCGTTGAAGCAGGTATCCCGATTGAGGAAGTCCAGCGTCTGTGTGATGTTCATCAGACGTTGTTTGAAGAAGTGGTAGAAGAAGCTACCTTTGAAGCCGGACACCCTGCCTTTGTCTTCCAGAAAGAAAATGAAGGCATTGAGGAGCACCTGAAAAAAATAGAGACGCAACTGGATGATCTGGCCGATGAGAAAGAAGAAGGCTACAAAGAGCTTCTCACAGATTTGGAAAAACTCAGAAAGATTGACACCCACTATACCCGCAAAGAAAATCTGATGTTCCCCTACCTCGAAGCAAAGGGGATTACAGCCCCTCCCAAGGTCATGTGGGGCGTCGATGATGAGATCCGTGCTGAACTGAAAGAAGTCACCGACAACGTCTCTCAGAGAGTGTCTGCCAACGAAGTCGCCCTGCTCCTCTCCCCTCTCATCGAGAAAATCCGCTCCATGATCGGCAAGGAGAACAATATTCTCATGCCGATGCTGATGGAGAACCTGACAGAAGAAGACTGGAAAGTCGTCGCCAGAGAAAGCCGCCACATTGGCTATGTCTTTTCCGATGCCATAGAAGGGGCGTCTCCCTCTGATGCTACCGTCTGGGAGACAGGAGAAACCGATCTTCAACTGACCGGGGAGATTGTCCTTCCCAGCGGTCAATTCAGTCTGCAAGAACTGACAACCGTGCTCAACACCCTGCCCGGAGATATGACCTTCGTCGGCAAGGACGACACTGTACGCTACTTCTCGGAAGGAAAAGACAGAATCTTCCCCAGAACCCGCACAGTCATCGGCCGAAACGTCTCCAATTGCCACCCGCCCAAGAGCCTCTCGGTTGTAGAAGAGCTGGTGGAGGACTTCAAGGCCGGAAGAAAAGATGAAGAGTCCTTCTGGATCCAAAGAGGAGACGCCTTTATCCTGATCCGGTACTTTGCCGTCAGAGACGGAGAAGAATATCTGGGTGTGCTGGAAGTCAGCGAAGACATCAGCAAACTGAAAAAACTCGAAGGAGAAAAACGACTCCTGGACGAATAGACAAAAGTTACGATGCAAAAAAAAAGCGAGTCATCGAAAGGACTCGCTTTTCTCATTCGCTTACTGCTGCTGCTCTTTTTTCTCTTTAAGAGCGGCAATGTTTTTGGTCAGTTCGGGAATCACGCGGTTGAGGTCGCCCACGATGCCGAGGTCTGCCACCTGGAAGATGGGAGCTTCGGGGTTTCTGTTCACCGCAATGATGAACTCACTTTCTTCCATGCCTGCGAGATGCTGGATCGCTCCGGAGATACCGCTGGCGAAGTAGACGCCGGGACGGACGGTTTTACCGGTCTGACCGACCTGCTGCTCTTTGGGGAGCCAGCCAGCGTCGATGACGGCGCGGGAGCCGGATACTTCTCCGCCGATGACATCAGCCAATTCCTGAAGCATGGGCAGTTTTTCCGGTCCGCCGATACCGCGGCCTGCGGAGATGAGGATATTCGCATCTTCGATTTTGATTTTTTTCTTCTGCTCAACTTCTTCTGAAAGAACCTCGACATTGAAGTCGGCATCTGTCAGACCTGCATCGATGTGGATCAGTTCTGCTTCGCGATCCATCTCGGGCTCAATGCGCTGCATGACGCCGGGGCGCACGGTGGACATCTGCGGTCGGAAGTTTTCACATACGATGGTCGCCATGATGTTGCCGCCGAAAGCCGGACGGGTCATGAGGAGAAGCTTCGATTCGGGATCGATATCGAGCGAGGTGCAGTCCGCTGTCAGTCCGGTGTGGACACGGGCGGATACACGCGGCGCCAGATCGCGGCCGATCGAGGTGGCTCCGAAGAGCACGATGTCGGGTTTGACTTGTTTGCATGTCTCAAAGACAGCTTTGACGTAGGGTTCGGTCATATATTTTTCGAGTCTGTCATCTTCCACGACGTAGACCTTATCGGCTCCGTAGTGACTCAGCGTGCCAAGAAGATTCGACGCGTCTTTGCCGACGACGACGGCACTGACGTGGGTGTCGAGCTGTTTGGCAAGATCCCTGGCTTTACCAAGGAGCTCGAGAGATACGCTCTGGAGATGTCCATCTCTTTGCTCCGCAAAGACCATGACTCCTTTGTAATCTTGTAACACTTCAGCCTCCTATATGATAAAGCGGTCAGCGAGCGCATTGAGGATAATCTTTGCGCCTTCTTGTTCATCGACTTCAAACACCTTGCCGGCGGTCTTGGCACCCTTTGTGAAGGACTTCTTGACGCGCGTGGGGCTTCCTGCCAGTCCCAGGTTCGCATGATCGACAGTGATGTCATTGACGGTGAAGATCGTCACGGTGTCTTCATTGCGATAGGAGTCAAATACACGGGCAATCTTCATATAGCGCGGCGTATTCATGCCTCCCAGGGTGGTGATCAGGCAGGGGAGTTTGACTTTGAGAATCTGGAAGCGGTCTTCGTACTGGCGTTTGACGACCATGTACTCGTCCGTGATTTCCTGGATCTCTTCGACATAGCTGATGCTCGGCAAATTCAGGTGTTCAGCAATCTGCGGGCCAACCTGAGCGGTGTCGCCGTCGATCGCCTGACGGCCGGCGATGATGAGGTCATATTTGAGACCCTGGAGCGCTCCGGCAAGTGCTGAGGAGGTGGCCCAGGTATCAGAACCGGCAAAGGCGCGGTCGGTGAGCAGGATCACTTCATCGGCTCCCATGGCGTATGCCTCACGGAGCGCTTCGGCTGCCTGAGGAGGTCCCATAGAAAGGACAGTCACTTTGGCGCCGGTGGCGTCTTTGATTTTCAGTGCTTCTTCGAGTCCTGCGCGGTCATCGGGGTTGATGATGCTGGGGACGCCTTCTCGGATCAGGGTTCCTGTCTTCGGATCGAGTCTTACCTCGGTCGTGTCAGGAACTTGTTTAATGCAAACTACTATATTCATGAACCCCTCCTAGCGCAGCAGGTCAGCGGAGATAACCATTCGCTGAACTTCGCTGGTGCCTTCGTAGATTTCCGTGATCTTGGCGTCACGCATCATGCGCTCCACCGGGTAGTCACGGGTATATCCGTATCCGCCATAGAGCTGGACACATTTGGTGGTAACTTTCATTGCCGTCTCAGAGGCAAACAGTTTTGCGTGTGCGGCTGCCGCTGCATAGGGCAGTCCCTGGTCTTTGTTCCAAGCGGCTTTGTAAACGAGAAGTCTTGCGGCTTCCACGAGGTTGGCCAGATCTGCCAGAACAAACTGGGTGTTCTGGAACATCGAGATGGAGCGGCCAAACTGCTTTCGTTCTTTTACGTACTGAAGCGTCACATCGAGGGCGCCTTGTGCAATGCCCAGTGCCTGAGCAGCGATACCGATACGTCCGCCGTCGAGAGTGTCCATGGCAATGCGGAAGCCGATGCCTTCTTTTCCAAGAAGGTTCTCTTTAGGGATGCGAACATCTTCAAAGACCAGCTCACAAGTGGATGATCCGCGGATACCCATCTTCTTTTCCTGAAGACCAAAGGAGAATCCGGGAGTTCCTTTTTCCATGATAAAGGCGGAGATGCCTCTATTGCCCTGCGCCTTGTCGGTCATAGCCATAATGATGTAGATGTCGGCGACTCCACCATTGGTGATGAAGATCTTCGTGCCGTTAATGATGTATTCATCTCCATCGAGCACAGCGGTCGTCTGCTGCTGTGAAGCGTCTGTTCCGGCATTGGGCTCGGTCAGACCGAATGCGCCCAGCTTTGTTCCGTTAGCAAGAGGGACAAGAAACTTCTGCTTCTGCTCTTCCGTGCCATACTTCTCGATCGGATATCCGGCCAGAGAGGTGTGTGCCGAGAGAATGACGCCTGTGGTCGCACAGACTCTTGACATCTCTTCAACGGCCAACACGTAGGCAAGCTGGTCACCACCTGCTCCGCCATATTCTTTGGCGAAGGGAATGCCCATCATCCCCATCTCCATCATCTTTTTGACGGTTTCAGCAGGAAAGCGCTCTTCTTCGTCGACTTCTGCAGCTATCGGCTCTACTTCCGCCTGTGCAAAATCTTGAAACAGTTTTCTGAGCATCGTGTGCTCACTAGAAAGTCCAAATTCCACGACTCCTCCTTCAAATATGTAATAATAGGACGTTCCTGTCTAACAGTTAAAATCTTAACACAATGGCAGTATTTTGCAACCCTTACCGTGTTAAATCTCTAACTCTTGTAGTTAACAATATCTTAACAACGATTCACAATAACAGGCAAAAAAGAAAGCCTCCTAAAAGAGGCTCTCTCTTAAGACTCTAAATATTACTCACGCTCGACGAGAAGCGTGGTACCCATTCCGCCGCCGATGCACAGCGTAGCCAGACCTTTTTTAGCGTCCAGACGCTTCATGCCATAGAGCAGAGTGACGAGGATACGAGCTCCGCTCGCTCCGATCGGATGACCGAGGGCGATAGCTCCGCCGGATACATTGACCTTCTCTGGGTCAAACCCGACACCATTCATTACGGCCTGTGCCTGCGCGGCAAACGCTTCATTTGCTTCGACGAGATCCAAGTCTTCCGGTGTCCAGCCGGCTTTCTCAAGCGCTTTTTTGCTGGCGGAGATGGGAGCAATACCCATGACGGAAGGATCGACACCGGCTGTGGCATACCCTTTGATGGTGGCAAGAGGTTCTACACCCAGTTCCTGTGCTTTTTCTTTACTCATGACGACGAGAAAGGCAGCCCCGTCATTGATCCCGGAGGCATTTCCTGCCGTCACGGAACCGTCTTTTTTGAAAGCGGGGCGCAGTTTCTGCATGCCCTCGACTGTGGCACCTTTACGGATGTATTCATCATCAGCGACTACCAGCGGATCTCCTCTTCTCTGAGGAACTTCTACCGGAACAATTTCATCTTTGAAGTAACCGGCTGCCTGGGCAGCTTCTGCGCGGTTTTGTGATGTCGCAGCCAGTTTGTCCTGTGCTTCGCGGTCGACATTGTATTGTTCAGCGACGTTTTCTGCCGTGATGCCCATATGATAGTCGTTATAGACATCCCACAGACCGTCTTTGATCATCGCGTCGACGATTTTGGCATCTCCCATGCGAGCACCCGTGCGCGCAGAGGGGATGAGGTAAGGAGCCAGGCTCATGTTCTCTGTTCCACCGGCTAGGATGATGTCAGCATCCCCGTTGGAAATAAGCTGTGCGGCTAGACTGACGGCACGAAGGCCACTTCCGCAGACGATGTTGATGGTCATGGCAGGTCTTTCCACCGGGATACCTGCTCCCAGACTGACCTGACGGGCTACGTTTTGACCGAGTCCGGCACTGAGGACGTTTCCTACATACACTTCGTCAACCATGTCTGGCGTAATCCCCGCTCTTTCCATGGCTGCTTTTGCGGCAGTGACACCCAGTTGAACAGCTGTGGTATCTTTAAAGGCTCCGCCGAAGCTTCCGATCGGTGTTCTCGCTCCTGAGGCGATGACAACTTCTCTCATACAGTTCTCCTTTTTATTCAACGCATATAGCGCATTTAGTGTACGTCTTCTTATATCATTCTACACCTTTTTAGCAGTTCTTTAAACCCTTTTTGATGATTCGGGTGTTCAAAGTGCACTAATTCATGGAGAATGACATCCCTGATAAATACTTCATCTTTATATATCAAGTAGCGACTCAAATGGACCTTCTTTTTGCCCGGAAAACAGCTTCCCCACCGGGAACGCATGGCTCGCACGAAGACCGATATCTCCCCAAGTTCCAGGCTGTCACGGTAGAATTCTATCCACTTCTCAGCCCTTTCCAGGATCTCACGGTCTAGAAGAGCCTCGATCTTCTCTTTTCTCTGCCTCTCCTCAGTAGGATAGCTCCCATAGAGGAGAAGTTCCCCCTCTTTAAGCTCTGCCCTTCTTTTCTTGGCTGTCGGCTCTACAAAGCGAATCCGCCGGGCGCTTCCAAACAGCACGACCCTCCCCCCTTCTGTAAAGACAGGAGGCGGCTGTTCCCGCAGACACTTCTCCATCCATCCGGACCATCTCTTCAGATGCTCATTTCTCTTAGAAGCCGAAAGTCCTTTTGGATAGGTAAGCGTAAAGCTGCCGGTATACTGATGATAGTGCAGGCGAATAGAACGCGATCTGACGCTCTTTTGCCGAATAGTAAACTCCATTGCATCTCCAAAAAAAGTAGAAATACCGCAGTATTTCTGAGGGCGCTCCAAGGTGCCTTTGGGAGGTATGGCACGAACTGCGGGAGTCAGTTCTATTCATGGAGCACGTACAACAAAGAAAAACCCCCTTCGAGGGGGAGAAGGGTCCTACTTCCCACCGAAGTCGACGTTTTTAAGAAAAAGGCAGGTCTCCTGGCTCCGATTCATCCGCGCATCGTCCTTCCCGTTTCCGGTGGCTACGAGCTTGTCCTCGTTACAGTAGCGGGGGCTGCTGGGGATTCTCACCCCATTCCCTATTCTCTATATAAGCACCTTTTTCTTTGCTTGTTGTACATTCAGCATAGCCTGTCGTAAGGGGCCTCGTCAAGTTAGAATTTCTTTCCGCCGCCTCCAAAAGTGCCTCCTCCGGTCCTGTGCGTCGTGCTCCTGCCACTGCCGCTGCTGGAGGAAGAACTGGAGATTTTCGGGATGATACGACTCGTTCGTCGCGTGTCGATAAGCATATCCCCGGTATTGCCTTGGCTCAGATTGATGATACTGTTTGAGGCAAACGCAAAGGGCTTTGGTCTCGTCTTTGTGCGGTACTTTTTGCGGTTTCGCAGGAAGTGAGTCACACCGAGTGCTCCACCGCCTCCGACACCGACAGCGACGTCGCCGGTCTGGAGCTCTTTGGGGCCCGCTTCTTCTTCACGGTACCCATCTGCCGGAGCTCCGGCTTCAAAGTATGTGTTGATACTGGCAAGACCTGCAATCACCGCATCACCGTAGTCGCCATCTTTCATCCCGTTATCGATCACTACATCGAGGGTGCGATCGATTCTCTCATCATTCATGATGTCGATAGCCCGACCACTCGTCGAGATATATACTTCCCTCTCATCCATGTTGAGAAGAAGGAGAGTAGCGTCGAGATCCTTACCGACATTGTCGAGGATAAATGTATCGGCCAGCGTACGGGAGGTCTTTCCCCCGGCGTCATCGAGCGTCAGCACAAGGACATCGATATTGTGCGCCTTTTGCATGCGATTGACGATCTCTTCAATCTGCGCTCTCTCTTCGCCTGTAAAGAGGCGGGCATTGTCATACACGCCTGTCCCTGCCGCAAAGGTCGGCACAGAAAGAAGAATCACCAGAAGGATTGCTAGACATGTTCTCTTTACCATATTAACCACCCTCCCAGTATTGCCAGTACAGCCGCCGCCGCAAAAATCGCTCCGGATGTCAGAGCCAGCTTGGACTGGTTGAGTGGCAACTCGCCAAACGCCTCACCGGTCTGTCCGTTCATGGCATAGACATATGTCTTGCCGTTGTAGTGATACGTCAAGATCCAGGCCGGTAGCAGTGTGTACTCCCAACTCACAATCTCTGTATCCACCTCTTCACGTTCTGTTCGCACATTTCTGTAGGCACTGTAGGAGTCGCGGGCAAGCTGAATGGCATAATCCCTTGCTCGCTCATCAAGCCTTCCCTCCACGTCCTTTTGACCGATGTCATAACGCTCGGCAAAGAAACCGGTAAGGTAAGGAAGAGCGAAGTCTTTCTTCTGGTCGTTATGATAGGGCTCGATGCTCAGGAGCAGATCTTTGTCGAACTTGCTATAAGCCAATTCGGAGATATTTCCGACCTCGATCGTGCCCTGTCTTTCAAACTGATAGATCTTCGTCTCTGTGTATTCCGTATCCCCGCTAGTCCAAGTGCGGGTGTTTTCCCCTCTGCCCTCGATGTCCATCTCAGCCTTCGCATTGGCCACCCAGTATGGAAGATAAATCCCTGTGATTTTTTCCAGGTTGGCGGGAGATGTGAAGTCCCTCGGGACATAGCGCATCGAACCAGCCCATGTCAAGAAGCGGTTGACTGCCGTGTCCCTGTCAATCTGAAACGGTACGATTTTGTCGGGAAGAAATTCTCCCGCAATGCGATCATTGATAATGACAGGGTTATGGCAGTAATAACAGATGGTGGAGGAGGTGGTTTCATCTGTCACCACCTGTGCTCCACAACTGTCACAATTGTACTCGCGCAGGGCACTCTGATCGATATCAGGTTTTGCCTTTTGCATCTCAGGCTGCACGGGTACTTTTGCTTCCTCTTCTTTTTGTTTGGCTATGAGTTCTTCCAGCGTGTGCGTGCTCTGGCAATACGGACACTTGGTATGATCAGTGCCCGGCACATAGGCAATCGCCGCGCCGCAACTGGGGCATTTAAAAGAAGTCGTCGCCATAATGGCCTACTGACCCTGGCCGCACTCTGGACAGAATTTGGGTTTTTCACCTTCAAACTTGTGGCCGCAGTTTGTGCAGAAGGCGCCTCCTTGGCTCGCTTCCGGTTTCTTATCCCCGCAAGTCGAGCAGAAGTTGCCTGTGTTGCCTCCGTGGCCATTGGCACAAGTCCATCCTCCGGCGACAGTTGCCATTCCGGCAGCCACTTGCCCCTGAGGAGCCATTTGCTGCTGCTGAGCCATCTGCGCCATATTGGCCTGTGAGGTGGAGTCCATGAAACCACCGGCAACATTCATGCCGACGCCCATGCCCATGATGGCGGGTGCACCACCTTCATTGGAGCCAAGAGCTTCGAGGCCGCGCGCGATGGAGCCTTGTACGTAGCCCTGTCGGACGGAAGCATCTTGGAGCATGGCACCGCGGTTGCGCATATTGATCAGTTCCGTCGAAGCTTCGTCGTAGCTGATCGAAGCGATACCGACAAATTCCACTTCAAAGCCGCGCTTTTCTCTCCAGAGGTCATCGAGAGCCTCTGCAAGATATGCACTGATTTTGGAACTCTGTGAGACCACGAAGGAAATACGCTCTCCCTCCATGGAGAGGCGGTTGATCGCTACCTGCAGCCCCTCAAGAAACTCACTGAGGTACTGCTCGTTGATCTCATCAATGTGTACGCGCGTGGCATTTTTACTGATCGCGTTTTTATAGAAGAGGATCGGGTCGGTAATGCGGATGGAGTAGGTGCCGTGGGCACGCAGGAACAGTTCCGCGTTGTAGAACGTATCGTAGTAGTTGATGGGGTTTCTCGTGCCGAATTTGATGCCCTTGATCTCTGCCAGGTTGACATAAAATGCCTGCTGGCGAAGAGGTGTCGTACCGCCAAAGCGGAAACGATTGAAGGTTTCCTTGATGGACTCTCCCAGCTCCCCGTTAAAGACGGAAGGCGCGGAGGAATTGTCCACCTTAAACATGCCGGGTTCAGCACTCATGTCGACAATGGCACCGCCATCGACGAGCATCATGAACTGGTTTTCGTAGACATGGATCAATGATCCGTTCGAGATAATGTCCGTACTTCCCCTTACATTGGAGCTTCGGCGATCGTCACGGCGTACAAAGACACCTTTGGTAAAGACGATGCCTTCCCCCATTTCATCGGGTTCAACGGCTTCGACCCATTGATCAGCCAGACCGCCGCCAATGGCTCCCGTTAATGCTTTAATCAGTCCCATAGACTTACCTCCTGAATATCGTCAGATTTGATTTCATTGTACCCCAAAACAACTATTAATTAGCGATTTCTCAAGATGTTTACTCAAAAGGGTACAAAAAAGAGCACAGGTTTCCCTATGCTCTGTGTATGACCAGTTCTCCGTCCTCCACATCAATCCTCGCCGTGTCTCCGTCAGCTATCGTGCCTCGGATGATTTCTCTGCCAAGAAGTGTCTCCACATGTCTTTGCAGATATCTCTTCATCGGCCTTGCGCCAAAGCGCACATCGAAGGAGTCATCGATCACCAGCTCTTTCGCCTTCTCCGAAAGTTCCAATCGAATCTCTCTGTCATCGAGGCGCTCCTGAATATCGGCAAGGAGTAGGTCGACGATGGCGGACATATTGTCTCGGCTCAGCGGATGAAAGAGGATCACCTCATCGAGACGGTTGAGAAACTCCGGACGGAAGTAGTGATGAAGTTCCCCCATGACACTCGCTCGCACGTCCTCAGTGATCTCTCCGTACTCCTCCATCGATTGTAAGAGCGACGCCGAGCCGATATTGCTTGTCATGATGATGATTGTATTCTTAAAGTCCACCGTCCTGCCCTGTGCATCGGTGATGCGCCCGTCGTCAAGGACCTGCAGGAGGACATTGAAGATATCTCTGTGAGCCTTTTCGATCTCATCAAAGAGGATGACACTGTAGGGATGGGTGCGTACTGCTTCACTGAGCTGGCCACCTTCTTCATAGCCGATATATCCCGGAGGCGCTCCGATCAGGCGGGAGACCGTGTGTTTTTCCATGTATTCACTCATGTCAATGCGGATCATCGCCTTCTCGGAGTCAAAGAGGATCTTTGCCACACTTCTCGCCAGCTCTGTCTTGCCGACACCGGTAGGTCCTAGGAATAAAAAGCTTCCGATCGGCTTCGAGGGATCTTTGACACCTCCTCGTGAGCGAAGTATCGCCTCGCTGACTCTTGATACTGCTTCTTCCTGCCCAATGACATGCTTGTGGAGTTCTTCATCGAGGTGAAGGAGTTTCTCCCTCTCCCCTTCGAGCAGTTTGTCGAGGGGGATCCCTGTCCACTTGCTGACGATGCCGGCGATTTCTTCTTCTGTGACATTCTCTCTTAAGAGTTGATGCTCATCCTGACGCAGCTCTTCCTGGGCAGCCTTTAGTTCTTTTTGAAGTTTGGGAAGTTCTCCATAGCTAAGAGCCGCCACTCGTTCAAGGTCATATTCTCTCTGAGCGACATCGATGGCAAACTGTGTCTCCTCGATCTTCGCTTTGAGTTCGTTGACGTGTTCAATCGCCTTTTTCTGAGCATTCCACCTGCCCGAGAGTACATCCATCGTCTCTCGGAGTTCACTGATTTCTCTTGCGAGTTCTTCTCTGCGTTGAACGCTTCGTTCATCCGTTTCCTTTTTCAGTGCTTCTGCCTCGATCTCCTTCGTCATGATCTTTCGAGAGATGTCATCCATTTCCTGAGGCATGCTCTCGCGTTCGGTCTTGACCAGGGCGCACGCCTCATCGACGAGATCGATCGCTTTGTCCGGCAGGAAACGGTCGCTGATATAGCGCTCGGATAGCTTCACTGCCGCTATTATCGCGGCATCCTGAATCGTCACTCCGTGGAACAGTTCGTAGCGCTCTTTGAGTCCGCGAAGGATCGTCACCGCCTCATCTTCTGACGGCTCAAGGATCATCACCGGCTGGAATCTTCGCTCCAGTGCTGCATCTTTTTCAATGTATTTTCGGTACTCTGCCAGTGTAGTGGCGCCAATCGTGTTCAGCTCCCCTCTGGCCAGCAGAGGTTTTAGCATATTGCCGGCATCCATCGCGCCTTCGCTCTTTCCCGCGCCGACAATGTTATGGAGCTCATCGATGAACATAATAATCTGCCCATCACTTTGAGATACTTCATCGAGCACAGCTTTCAGGCGCTCTTCAAACTCGCCACGGTATTTTGCCCCGGCAACAAGCGCACCCATATCGAGTGCAAAGATGGTCTTATCAAGTAGAGAGTCGGGCACATCTCCTTTGACGATGCGCTGCGCCAGTCCTTCAGCAATGGCCGTCTTTCCGACCCCCGGCTCCCCGATCAGAACAGGATTGTTCTTCGTCTTTCGCGAGAGAATGCGGATGGCCCGGCGGATCTCTTCATCGCGGCCAATGACAGGATCAAGTTTGTTAGCAGCGGCCAGCGCTGTCAGGTCCTGACCATACTTCTCAAGTACGTTGTAGTGATCTTCCGGCGTGTCGCTGGTCACCCTACGCGTCCCTCTGATTTCTTTGAGTTCCAAACGGATCTTATCTGCCGTGACTCCAAAATTTTTCAGAAGACGTGCGACCTCTCCATCCATCTCTACTATGCTAAGTAGCAGATGCTCGACACTGAGGAACTCATCCCCCATCTGCTTCGCCATTTTCTCCGCGCGCAGAAAGAGACGGTTGACTTCCTGGGATAAGTATACCGAGGCAGCCCCGCTTACTTTGCTTTTTCGACCTATGCGCCCTTCCAGATCTGAGCGGATAGCCGAGACTTCCGCACCACAAGATCGGAGCAGCTGACCCGTCAGCCCTTCCTGGTCATCAAGAAGCCCGAGCAGGAGATGCTCTATATCGATCTGTGGATTTCCATATTCTGAAGCGAGATAATTGGCCTGGTTGAGACCCTCCATCACGCTCTTTGTCATTTTTTCATAATTCATCTTTTCCTCCGTTAGCACTCTCGCCTTATGAGTGCTAATTTATTATACCCCTTCTATGGAGGATTAACAAGAGGGCAAGAAAAAGTTTTCAAATGAAAACAATCCCCTCCTCCTATGAGAAAGGGACTGCCTGCTTTCAAAATGAAATTATTCTTCCGGAGTTTCTTCTCCTTTGTCAGAAGGTGGCGCCACTTCGACATCCGTCACCCGAAGATCCCAACCCTCTAAGTCATCCTCCTCTTGCGAGCGATCAAAGAAATTTTGCTTTTCTTCTTCAAGAAGGGGAAGCCCTTGTGTATCAACAGACTCTGGTTCTTCTATAACTTCCACTTTTTCGTCGGAACCTTCTTCCTGCGCCTCTATTCCTTTAGGAACCAGCTCTTCTCTTAATACGGTATAATCGGTGGACAGAGCCGCTTCCTCCTCAGAGAGTATAGGGACGCATAGGTAGATGATGCTATCTTCCGGCTCTCTGTCATAATAATGCGGCGTATACACCTCAAAGTCATAGTCGTCCGTCGGCTCAAAGCCGGCCTCGGGAAGGAGCTGCGAATAAATGTAATCAAACGTCTTGGGCACACCTTCCTTACCCCCCTTGTGAGGATAGACGACATAATCTTCATGCATCAGGTACCAGACTTCCATTCCCTCTGGAATATCCTGAATGCCTTCAATTTCTACTCCGACCAGATACTTGAGTTGGCCTTCTTTCACCGGCTCACTTAGAGCATAGAAGTCCGTCCCGGATGCCATATCGGAAAACTGATCAATGCGATCAAAAAACTGATCCCACAGGTGGTTGATGGCTTCGGCCTTATTGTCTCCTCTGTAGGGGATGCCCAGAATCATCTTTCTGTCCATTCGAATGCGTTCTATTTCCATCTTTCCTCCTCGCGCTTATTATACATCATCCCTTTGATTTGTACTTTACCCATTTCTCGCTTCCTGTTACGATAATTTAGGAGGCTCTATGAAAAGAAAACTTCTGATAATCAGCCTGATCCTCGCCGTTTTTGGCGCGTTATTTTATTTTTTGGAATGGGATGAACCGCTCCTTGCACTTATCGCTCATCTTCGCACGCCCGGCTTTACTTCGGCGATGCACATTGTGGCATTTCTCGGGACCGTGAAGTTCCTACTACCTCTCAACATCCTGATGATCATTCTTGAAGCGAAGAGAGATAAGTGGAAGTCTTTGCAAATTCCTCTTGGGACTCTCGCTACCTGGGTACTTAACTCCCTGATTAAAAATATCATTCGAAGAGAGCGCCCTGCCATCAGCCCGCTCGCTAAAGAATCGAGTCTGAGCTTTCCCAGCGGACACGCGATGGTCAACTCCTTCTTTATCATGAGTCTGGCGATCCGGTATTACCGCAAGAGACAAAAGTCCTTTGTCTTTGTGCTCGCCTCTCTCTATATCCTTCTGATGTGCTTCAATCGCCTCTACCTTGGCGTTCACTACCCGAGCGATGTCCTAATAGGCAGTAGTCTCGGACTCTTTCTGAGCGCGATCTTCATGCTCCGGGAGGTGGGAGAAACCCCTCAAAAATATGACGCGAGTACCAACCCTTCCGATGATAGTCCCGCTGATTCTTTATCGTAAATGAGAAGATCGGCACGCGAAAGATTTTAGCGTATAAAGTCAGAAATCTCCGTCCATACGGATGATAATAAGCAATAAAGTCCGGTCTTGAATAGACATTCCACAGAAGTCTGTCCGCTAGAAATCGTGACAGGCTTTTGTTTTCTCTGCACAGCCCACCACTCAGCTGACCGATCAATACGTCGGGCGCTTTCTTTCTGAGCACCCGCAGGATCATGGGATCAAATGATTCGATCAAGTAGAGACCGGAATAGCTCTTCAATTCATCGAGCACCGCCTCAACAAGTTGTTCTTTTCTTTTCGTCATCTTCAGTTCAATCAGAAGAGGCACTCTTCCTCTTACAGTGTCTAAGACTTCCCGAAAAGTAGGAAGGATTTCTTCCGTTTTCTCAAGAGGAACTCGGAGCTCCTCCAGCGTCATCTCTTCGACAACGCCCTCGATGTGACAGACCCGCCCCAGGGAGCTGTCGTGAAAGACCACCGGTATGCCCTCTTGGCTTAGTTGTACATCGAATTCCATGCCGTAGCCCCGCTCCGCCGCGCGCGCAAAGGCGGTGAGGGAGTTCTCAGGTACTCCCGCTCCGTGAAGCCCTCGGTGAGCATAGTCCGTCTTTAGAAACAGCTCCATCTGTTTTCTTCTTTTGGTGTTCGGATGGATAAGCCAGGTGTAGAGAACGAGCAGACCCGCTACCAACTGAACCACCTTCTTTAGAACTTTACGCAATGGTATGCCTCTTTTCACGTATTCAGGTATCCAGACTTCTCATACCCAAAAAAAAGCCGCCCGCAGGCAGCTTGCATCGAATGACTGAAAATCTATTCAGCGTCGCGATACATATCATAGATGACGGTGTAGTAGTTGTTGTAGTCGTCGGGGTCGGCGACGTACTGAACCAGAACAAAGCGATCCCGAACTCCCGGCGGGAAGAAAGCCGCGAAGTTGAACAAGTCGTCCTCTTCTTTGATATAGCGAAGAGGCTCGGCACCCGGCTCATGATCTCCTCGAATTTCATTCGACAAAATGCCGTAGTAATTGAACCCTTCCGGTGTATCCATATGGATTTCAAAGTGGCGATTATCCGCTTTGATGGCGTAGTGCATGAGTGTCTGCGCCTCACTATATATATCGAGCACTCGAATACCATAGTCAGAAATCACACCGATCGAGCCGACCACTTCAAAGGTGGTATCCAATAGGTATTGACTTCGGCCACTTGCTTCCTTGACCCATGCATCCCCACTCCACTTTCCATCCCAGATGATGCCGTCTTCTGTGTCATATTCTGGATTAGCAAAGCCCATTTCACCCCAACTAAACGTATAGGTTTCATAGGGCAGCATCCCATCGATGTGATACAAGATAGGATCTATGACCAGGGTCGCTGGAAGGGCTCCGATTTCGTCCTGATAACTCTTCATCTCCACATATATGGATTCATCGAATCGAGTATTCTGGTCATCCTCTGTGTATAATTTTCCAAGAAAATGAATATTGGAAAGAGAAATCGTCTCGGTGTCAAGAGCTTGCACATCGGCGGAGAACTGAGGTCCCATGGTGTCGAGTTCGGGATAATCATTGACATCCACCACGTACAAGTGCATGGTCCCGTTTCCATCAAGATCAATCTCCGCTTCCCCGAAGAGACGGATATACTCATCAAACAAATACGCATATTCCCCGGCTAACTCACGGTTTGCCTCAGCATCATCTAACTGCAAAAAGCCGACCCATCCGCCGGCAAACTTCTTCTGCACGTCTGTTTTCGGCTGAGAGTCCAGGATGTCAAAGACAGGTCCTTCTGAAGCAAAGAGCATGTTCTGGTCTCTATACTCAAACGTTCCATCGGGCTTTGGGTCAAGATATACCTTTTCTCCTCCGAGCATCAGGAATACACCTTCTTCATCTACATCCCAGACGGTATCCGTGTGGATGACCGGCATCGAGACTTCCTGATTCTCTCGAAAGACAAGCCACCCCGACATATCCGCGTCTCCGATTGGCTTACCTCCCGCTTCGATCATCGCAAAGGTCTTGCCTTCATAGGAAAGGACCGCATCCACCGCCTGCTTCACTTCATCTGAAAATGGGGATCCCAGCGTAGTCTCCGATGGTGTTTCCACTTGTGAAACCTCCGCAGGTGTCTCCGACACAGATGCTTCGGCAAGATCGGAAGAGCGTCGTGTAGGGAAAGAGTGTAGATCTCGGTGGTCGC
>CALFKA010000132.1 GCA_937880545.1 uncultured Clostridia bacterium
CGTGATGTGACTGGAGTTCAGACGTGTGCTCTTCCGATCTGTGGCGATGGTGCCTTCACGAGCCTGGGCGAAGTCTGTATTCCCGGATCTTCCGGAGGAAGAAGCGCTGGAAAAACTCTGGAAGAGCGTTTTTGATGCGACACGCGTCAATACGGAAGATCCCGTGCAGGCGTGGAAGGATCACGACAGCAGTCTGAAGAAGTATCAGAATCTTCTGACCGAAGCAGCTTTTGAAAAGCTCATCTACAAAGGACCGGGCACAGACCTTGAAGTGACCCTCGTCAAAGACCATGTGTGGATCGGGGGCTCCGGGGTGAGCACAAAGGGAGAGGTCTTTATGGCCAATATCCCCACAGAAGAGATCTTCACCATGCCCCACGCCTACAAAGTCAATGGACGTCTGGCTTCTACGATGCCTCTGTCCACCCAGGGGAGACTCATTGAGGATTTCTGGTTTGAATTTGAGGATGGAAAAGTTGTCAACTTTGATGCTGGAAACGGCAAGGAAATCTTGGAAGATATGCTCAAGATTGATGACGGAGCGTCGCGCCTTGGCGAAGTGGCCCTCGTCAGCGATGACTCGCCGATCAGTAACACCGGTATCCTCTTTAAAAATACACTGTTTGATGAAAACGCCTCCTGTCATTTCGCGCTGGGAAGCGCCTACAGTGAAAACCTTCCCGGAAGCACGGAGCTCAGTGAGGAAGAGAAAAAGGAAGCCGGCATGAATGACTCCCTCATCCATGTCGACTTTATGGTGGGAGGTCCGGAGCTTCAGGTTACAGGCGTCAAGCACGACGGGACGCAGGTGCCAATTCTAAAAGATGGCAATTGGGCACTATAAATAGAAGGAGCACGGACTGCGGTCGGTGCTCTTTTCAACTCAGACATATGTAGTGGAGGAAAAGATGATCAGATTTGAGAGAGTGACACCGGAGAACTTCCAGGACGTCATTGATCTTAAGATGAAAGATGAACAGGTCGGATTTATGGAGAACAATCTCTACTCTCTGGCTGAGGCAAAAGTCTTTGACTACCTGGAGCCTCGGGCTATCTACAACGAGGATCAGCTGATTGGGTTTATGCTGTATTATTTTCAGCCTGATGGTGTGGTGAGACAGATGGGCCCGGGAGAGGGAGTGCATGAGATCGAAGCGGATGGGATGGACTACATATATCTTAAGCGCCTCATGCTCGATGAAAAATGGCAGGGTAGAGGGCTCGGGAGAGCCGCTATGGAGAAGTCGCTGGACTTCTTCAAACAAGAGTATCCTTCCATTGGTTTTGTGGAATTGATGCACTACCTGGACAATGACACGGGAGCTTCCCTCTATGAATCCACAGGCTTTCTTTCCACAGGTGAAATCCGAAAGACTCTTCGTCCGGGAACGGAAGATGAATATGAGGAAGAACTGGTGAGAAGGAAGTATTACTAAACGAATCAGAAAGCACAATGGAAACAGCCTGCTCCGCAAGGGAACAGGCTGTCTATTCTTATAAGGATATTTGATCAATCGACCAGTTTTATTTTGGTGTAGACCTTCTTGCCTCTGCGCACGAGAGCTTCTCCTTCGGGGAAATCTTCTTCTATAAGCACGGCTGCAAAGTCGGTCAGTTTTTCTCCATTTAAGAGGAGACCCTGTTGCTGCATGAGCCGGCGGCCCTCGCTTCTCGAGGGGACGATGGCCAGGTCGGTAAGGACGGTGAGCCACTCATTTCCGAGTTGGTCTCGCGAGAGTTCGACGGCCGGAAGATCGCCGCTGTCTCCACTTCCGAAGAGACTTCTTGCCGCGTCAAGCGCTTTTGTAGCTTCTTCTTCGCCGTGAACCATCTTGGTCAGCTCAAAGGCCAGAACCTCTTTTGCCTTATTGAGGGCTTGCCCTTCACCGGAGGTGAGTTTGTCGATCTCGTCTAGCTCCAGGAAAGTGTATCTCTTCAGAAGGGTGTCGATACTCTGATCTTCTACATTTCTCCAGTACTGGAAGAACTCATAGGGAGAGGTTTTCTCAGGGTCAAGCCAGAGAGCGCCTTTGACGGTCTTGCCCATCTTCTCGCCGGTGGAGGTGGTGATGAGGTTAAAGGTAAGCCCATAAGCTTCTTCTGCTTCGAGCTTTCGAATCAGATCAATGCCTCCGATGATATTGCTCCACTGATCGCTTCCGCCCATCTGCGCCTTACAGCCAAATTCACGGAACAGATGCAGGAAGTCATACGCCTGCATCGGCATGTAGTTGAACTCTAAGAGTGTAAGTCCCTTATCCAAGCGACTCTGATAGCTCTCCATATTGATCATGCGATTGATCGAAAAATGGGGACCATAGTCACGAAGGAAGGTGATGTAATTGAGCTGTGTCAGCCAGTCGGCGTTATTGACCATGAGCGCTTTACCATCGCTAAAGTCGAGGAAGCGGCTCGCCTGTGCTTTGAGCTTTTCCGCTTTCTCGTTGATGTCTTCAACAGTCTGGATGTTGCGCATCTCGTCTCTGCCGGATGGGTCTCCGATCAGTGTGGTACCGCCTCCGATAAGGACGATCGGTCGGTGACCGGCCTCCTGCAGTCTTTTCATGACAACAAGGGTCAGAAAATGACCGGCGTGAAGGCTATCAGCCGTGGCATCGATACCGATGTAAAATGTCAGTTGCTCTTCGCTGAGAACTCTGCGGAGTCCTTCTTCATCTGTACACTGGGCAATATAGCCCCTCTCCAATAGTTGATCATAAATATTCATAATTACCTCTGAATATCAGTATATAGAAGGCGGTCTCTTTGTCAATAAAGTGACGGGTTTCACATTCTTCTGGGTACAAGTATTCATATCCAAGGAAAAAAGGAGTCGTCAATGCAATGGTTATTAGATAATCCGGTTTATCTGTGGCTGGTCGTTGTGATCATCGCCGTCATTCTCGAAGCAGTGACATATGCGCTGGTAACAATCTGGTTCGTCGGAGGGGGGCTTGTTGCCATGCTCAGCTCCGCTTTCGGCATCTCGATGTTTGCGCAGACGATGGTCTTTTTGATCTTCTCCGTCATCTTTCTTGTCATGGCAAGGCCTCTTATCAAGAAAAAGCAACAGACGAATGTGCGGACAAATGTCGACAGCTATATCGGGATGAGAGGGATCGTCACCAAAGAATCTACATCATTTACGCCCGGACAGGGAAAAGTAGGAGGTCAGATCTGGACAATCGTCTCTGCTGATTCGAGTCCTATGCTCATGGGAGAGGAATTCGTAGTAGAAAGTGTTTCCGGTGTCAAACTCGTCGTCAACAAACTAAGAAGAGAAGGAGCTTAATATGCCGCAATTAATTGCTTTTATTGTCGTTTTACTCATTGGACTATATCTTATTATTGCCAATATCCGCATCGTTCCTCAGTCGCAGTCTTTTGTCATTGAGCGTCTGGGCGCCTACAAACAGAGCTGGGATACGGGACTCCATGTCAAGGTGCCCTTCATAGAGAGAGTCGCCTCCCGCGTATCTCTGAAAGAACGAGTCGTGGACTTTGCTCCACAGCCTGTTATCACCAAAGACAACGTCACCATGATGATCGATACGGTCGTATATTTTCAGATTACAGACCCCAAACTATATACCTATGGGGTGGAAAGTCCCATCAACGCCATTGAAAATCTGACAGCCACCACCCTCCGAAATATCATCGGTGACCTCGAGCTCGACGAATCTCTGACATCGAGAGACCTGATCAATACACAGATGCGCGCCATTTTGGACGAAGCGACAGATCCTTGGGGCATCAAAGTAAACCGTGTGGAACTTAAAAACATCCTTCCTCCGAAAGATATTCAGGATGCGATGGAGAAACAGATGAGGGCGGAGCGTGAGCGCCGTGAGAGTATTCTCCGTGCCGAAGGGCAGAAGCGAAGTGCCATTCTCATCGCCGAAGGTGAAAAAGCCTCCAAGATCCTGGAAGCCGAAGCCTACAGAGAAGCCACCGTTCAAAAAGCCGAAGGTGATGCCGATGCGATCCTGCTTGTTCAGAGAGCTCGTGCACAGGGTATCCGCCTGCTTCTTGAAAATGCTCCTGAGAGTGTGATCATTTCGCTGCAGGGACTCGAAGCCATCACGAAAATGGCCGAGACGCCATCTTCCAAACTCATTATCCCCTCCGATCTTGCCGGTCTGGCAGGTCTTGCCGCAAGTGCAAAGGAAATTATCAAAGACTGATAGACTTCACTCATCAGCCGCTGCCGTCCACCTGGACTGTGGCGGTTTTTTCTTACCATCAAGTCTCTCGACAAAGAGGGATGCAGTAATAGATTGTCTTACGAATGGTTTTATTCAGGGGAAGGAAGGCGTTCAGTAGAATCTAAAACCTGTACGAATTGGGACATTGACCGGGAAACGATCCGGGGAAGAGAGATTGTTGCGTGGCAGGTGTCTCGAATGCTGCGCTGTCTAATTCGCCTTGAGTTCCCTCTGCAGAACGGCTGGATAACATGGCAGATGATAAGAAAAAATGAAATTATTACTGGATTTTTCTCGGAAGAATCCATGTGAAATATAGAT
>CALFKA010000133.1 GCA_937880545.1 uncultured Clostridia bacterium
TGTGACTGGAGTTCAGACGTGTGCTCTTCCGATCTGGCTTTTTCTCTTTGGTGTGTAGGGTGTTGCATGGGGAATATTTTTTGACATGTCTCCTCCTTAAACGTTTTAAGAGTGTAATAATGCTACTGTTTTATTCAGCCAGCGCCTTCACTTCTTTGTAGGCGCGAAGATCGGTGTAGAGTTCCTGTGTGTAGGGATTTCTTCTCGTTTTGACTACTTTGTAGATCATGTAGCCAAAGACGGCGACATTGGCAAGGAGAGCCAACAGGCTCACCCAGAAGTAGATGGTGGGATTATATGTAGAGTCGACGGAGAACTTTCCGACGTCCTGAAAGAGAGGGAAAGTCTGTGCAAACATGCACCAGATGGCCAGCGTGTGTGCACGGTGCTGAAGCCAGGCGCCTTTTCCCAGTGTGAAGGCACAAAGCGTGGGAGCAAGAAGCAGTGCCAGTCCACAGTACCAAGCGTGACCGGGCAGGCAGTTATATGTATAGGCAAAGTTCCAGAGATCATAGGCGATGATCCAAAACCACAGCATATCCGGCCAAAGCATGTCCTGACTCTTGTCTTTGGCGGTGACTTTTCGGATGACGATGCCAAAAGCGCCCGTGATGGTAAGAATATTTAGAACTCCCGCAATGGCATTCATGTAATTCCAGGAGCCACTGATCATAACCTGCCCTTCAAACATCTCCTGCTGAAGGCCCAGCATCCCAATCTGCACATCTCTTGCGACAGCCTCTGCGATGTTGATGGCGAGAATCAGTGGGGGGAAGAGAAGGATCCATTTCTGATCCGAAAGCTTCCAAGTGATATGCCCGAGAGCGTCTTTCTTTCTCCAGTGGCGGATCAGCCAGAAACCGATGCATCCGGCGAGGGCGGAATACACTTTTGCCACATGGAACCAGTCCGTATAGGTCTTATCTTTTAACGCGGTGAACCAGAGGACACTTAAGATGGCGGGAAGAATGATGAAGCTCACAAATGCTCCGACCTTTGAGCGGCGGGAAAATTCATTGAAGATAAAAAGTGCGGCGAGAATGACGAACCACATGCCCCAGGCAGAGAACATCGTAGCCCCGGCTCCCCAGTTGAAAGTAAACATAAGGCCTCCTGTCAGATAGTTGTCCCTGTATCACTATCATAAGGCGGCCGGAGATTGTCAGACCATATACAAAGAGGAGAAATTGTATAGTTTGTAAAGAAAACCGACGCTGACTATATATTGGAGTGCTCTACGAAGCGCTCAAGCGCCATGCAGATGGTGCCGTCAACCATCTTCTCAAACTTACT
>CALFKA010000134.1 GCA_937880545.1 uncultured Clostridia bacterium
ATCTGAATTATACAAAGAAAGGAGTGTATAATCCATTAACTGGATTATACGAGGATGTATGAATATTGTAGAAGTCAATCACTTGAAAAAGTACTATGGAAAACACCGAGGAGTGGAAGATGTGGACTTCCGGATTGAAGAAGGGGAGATTTTCGGCTTTATCGGTCCAAATGGCGCCGGAAAAAGCACGACGATCCGCTGCGCACTTTCTCTGATCTTTCCTACCGAGGGAAATATTCAGATCTTTGGACTCGACAGCGTCAAAGATAAGGTGGAAATTGCCCGCCATGTAGGGTATCTCCCGAGTGAAGTCGCTTACTACGAGAACATGAAAGTCAAAGATCTCCTTGAGTACTCGATGAGCTTTTATGGAAAGACCGATCAAAAGCGACTGAAAGAACTGACAGATCGGATGGATCTCGACATTACCCGCAAGATCGACGACTTGTCACTCGGAAACAAAAAGAAGGTAGGCATTGTTCAGGGGCTTCTCCACAAGCCCAGACTCATTATCCTCGATGAACCGACGAGCGGACTAGACCCTCTCATGCAGCAGCGCTTCTTCGATTTAATTGGGGAAGAGAATAAGAGGGGAGCGACAGTTCTCTTTAGTTCACATATCTTAAGCGAAGTCAAACGATTAAGTCATAGGATCGCCCTCATCAAAGAAGGTCGGATCGAAGACATGGATCAGATTGCGGCGCTGCAGAGCAATCACTACAAAAACGTCCAGCTCTCCGCCGATGCGGATGTCCTGGATATGTTTGAAACGTCCGCTATGATCGAGGTCAAGCAGCGCTTCACCGATCAGCTTATCTTCCGCTACCGAGGGGAGATCAACCTGCTCTTAAGAGAGCTCGCACAGTTCGACATCCACAACCTCTCCATGGAGGACCCCACCTTGGAAGAACTCTTTATGGATTACTACGGGGGGAATCATCATGCCGGCGCTTAAGCATGAGTGGAAACGGCATCTAAAACTCCTTCGAGGATGGATGATCGCCATCGCTCTGACGGTTGCTCTTTTCATGAGTTTTTTTCCTGCTTTCAGTGAGGGGATAGATGATCTCATGAATATGCTCCGAGGGTTTCCTGCGGAATTATTACGAGGCTTCGGCTTGGATATTGAGAGCTTTGGCTCTTACTCTGGCTTTCTCGCCTATATCTACACTTTCGTCCAACTTCTTTTGGGGATACTCGCCGTTCAAAGCGGTATGACGCTGATGGGAAGAGAAAAGCTCAGCAAGACCAGCGACTTTCTTCTCTCCAAGCCCGTTTCGCGCACAAATCTCTGGGCGCAGAAAAACGTGGCAGGTTTTCTTGGCATTCTATTGATTAACGCCATTATCGCAGTCCTTGTCTATGGCCTCGCTGCGATACAGGGAATGAACTTTGAGCCGGCGATCCGAGACATTCTCTTTAGCAGTGTGCTCGTACAACTCATGTTCTTCCTCCTCGGCGGCCTGCTTGCGAATATAAGAAAACGCCTCCGTACTGTGACAGGACCTGCCACTTCGATCGGGATGGGTTTCTACTTTCTACTGATCGTTGCTCGCCTGCTGGAAGAAGAGAAACTCTCCAAGCTCAGCATCTACGGTCTGTTTGATACAGCGCAGGTCCAGCAGAAGGGAATAGAACCGCTGAACTTGCTAATCGCGCTTAGCATCTGTATTACCTTTGCGGGTCTTAGTTACTGGCGCTATACCAGGATGGATGTGGAGGTCTGATGAATATTATTAAAAGAGAGTTGAAAACATCTCTCATAAGCATTCTAGTATGGTCTCTTGCTTTCTTATTCCTTTCGTTTGCAGCCATCATGAAATATGATTCGATCATGACGACGGGAGAGGAAATCCTGGCACTTCTCGACCGCTTCCCGCGTATTGTCCTCGCACTCTTTAATATGGTCGATGTTGACCTTGCGACGCTTCCGGGCTACTTCACTGTCATCGCCAATTACTTCCTTCTTATGAGTGCCAGCCATGGACTCTTCTTAGGCATTCGCCTCTTCGCGAAAGAAGAACAGGATAAGACGGCGGACTTTCTTTTGACAAAGCCGAGAAGCAGGCGTGAGATCTTTGCCGACAAACTTATAGCCGGAACTCTGATTGTGCTCATCCTGCAGACAGTGCTTTTCCTGTGCAATTATGTCGCGCTTCTTAAACACCTTCCGGATGCGCAGACGATGCTCTTTAACTACACACTGGCATTTCTTGTATTGCATCTCCTCTCACTGGCGGTCGGAACATTCTTAATCAACATCGCCCCCAGAGGAAAAGCGGAGAGCATCGGCTTGGGACTTCTACTGGTGACTTATTTCATTCCCATCATGGCGAATATGTCGGAAGACTGGTATTTCATCCGAGATTACTTCCCCTTCAATATGTTTTTGAAAGAAGAAATGGCGCTTTCCGGACAGACGCCAATAGTAAAGCTCGCAGTACTGTTTGCGCTGACGGTTGCGTGTATCGTTATCGGAGTCATCCGATTTGAAAAGAAAGATATTTATGCGTAAATAATACAAAGAGTCACGCTTCGTGACTTGAAGACATCGCGGTTTGCTGTTAGAATAAAGCAGCAATAAAAAGCCGGCGTGTCGGAATGGCAGACGAGGCAGACTCAAAATCTGTTGTCCGCAAGGGCGTGTGGGTTCGAGTCCCACTGCCGGCACCACTCAGATGGCACACAATCAGATGTGCCTTTTTTTGTTGTAATT
>CALFKA010000135.1 GCA_937880545.1 uncultured Clostridia bacterium
CGTGATGTGACTGGAGTTCAGACGTGTGCTCTTCCGATCTCGGATACGGAGAACTCACTTAATGAGGCACCTGCTGGAAGAGAAAGATTATATGCACTAGGTTTTGTCAGGTCACTATTTTCTTGCTAGAAAACTATATGGGAGGTAAAAGGATGAAGAAACCTCTATCTAAAGCCATTAAAACCTTTTACGGTTTGGGAGACTTTGGCTTTGGACTCATGACTCAGGTCGAACTGTACTTCTTTGTGTTTTTTCTTACAAATGTCGCGAAACTTTCTTTACCTGTCGTTGCGCTGATCGGATCTGTCACCAGTATCGTTGATGCGCTTCTTTCGCCGTTCTATGGTGCCATCATCAGCGGTACTAAACCGATGAGATGGGGGAGAAACCGCTCCTGGATGCTGATTGCTCCTCCGCTGGTTGTCCTTCCCTACGTCTTCCAGTTTATGAAGGTTGGATCGGAAATAACGACGGCGATTGTCATCAGCCTCGGTTTCATCATTAGCCATATTTTCTGGAATATTCCTTGGGTGGCGAACGTTTCATTGATTCCCGTGCTCGCCAACAATCCGGATGAAGCCTCTTTCCTGTCTTCGCGCCGAGCGACATACACCGCCCTTTCGGGTATTCTCTTCTCTTTTGCCATCAAGCCATTGCCTGAGTATATTGCCAAAGTGACCGGAAACGACATGATCGGATATGCGATTCTGGCAGGCTTGACAGCAGCAATAATGGCGATTTGCTACTGGACTGTATTTAAGATCACCGATGGCTATGAAGCTACCGGCAAAGAAGCCCAGCAGGCGAAGGGAGGAGCAACCGTCAATATCGGTGGGATGATCCGCAGCCTTACGCAGAATCCGCCACTTATCATTCTGCTGCTTTCTGACTTCTTCCGCTATATGGTGAACTTTGTCATGACAGCGGCTGCAGCATACTACTTTACTTATGTCGCACAGAATGCTGCCCAATTCACGTTGTATCTTTTTATCGGCTCACTGGCTCAGCTGGTTGGCGCTTATTTGGCGGCCCCAATGGCTAAAGCGCTTTCCACCCGCACGGCATCTATTGTCAGCCTTTTCGGTCTGGCAGCCTTTGCCATTGTCGGTAAGTTCTTTTCCATGAACGTCTTTATGTTCTTCATCTTCATTATCGGTGTGCGTGTATTCTTGGGAATCCTGACCTCCGTCATGGTCAGCCTCTATGCGGATACATCCGTCTACGCTCGCTGGAAGACAGGGGAAAATGCGACGCCATTTGTCATGGGTCTCATGACGGTTTCTCTGAAATCGGCTGTTATCTCTAGAGGCACTGTCATCCCACTAGTTCTGGGACTCGTCGGATTTGTAGCTGATGCTGATCCTGCTACCGCTTCTGTTGCTCTTAAACAAGCTGTCATCGATGTGGTTCTGTTTATCCCCGGTATCTTCGCCCTGATTTCCGGGCTCATCCTGATGCTTGGTTATAAGCTGACCCGCGAAAAAGTGGTTCAACTGCAGGAAGAGATCAATGCCAGAGAAGCACAGGCAAGCGCCTAGTAAGTCATCGATTTTCTTATAGGAGATACTAAGGAGATGTTCGTCGTCACTCATTCGTCAAACGATTTACACTAAGGGAGTGCATTCACAGTAATGCAATAAAAACCGGGAGGAAAAGTATGGATAACAAACTATATGATCTGATCGTCAACATGGAAGAAGATGACGCGTTGGCCTACGCCAAAGAGTATC
>CALFKA010000136.1 GCA_937880545.1 uncultured Clostridia bacterium
CTCCAGTGCTGCGCTCATGGTCTCTGCCTCTCCCGGCTCATACTCTTCTTTGAGTTTGCGGAAGAGGGTGAACGCTTTTTGGAAGTCAAAGGCGTCTTCGCTGAGCTCTGATACGACTTCGAAAATGCGAGGGTCCTTGCTGAGCACCTCTTTGGAGGGCGACACGTAGATGGCTTCGGTCTCACTCAAGTTGATGAGAGAGCACTTGAGGAGAAGGGTGCCGGGGTCTCCGAGTTGCAATTCCCTCGTCTCTTCGGGCTGTATGTCAGCTGTGGGGGCGGAGAGGATGAGGCGGTGGAATCCCAGGCCAAAGGGGACAGGAACGATCTCTTCAAAAAAGCCGTCCTTGACAGGAATCGTGTAATGATAACTGCGCTCTTGGCGCATGAGGGTCGCTTCTATGTATTCAATGGCAGGATCAATCGTACCTCTGATCTCGAGCTGATTGTTGAGCATCATATTGGAGTAAAGAGGTGTTTCAATAAACGTGTTCAGAGCCTTGAAGAGGCCATATTCCACGTAATGCTCACTCAACGCGTCCACCGTAAATATTTTAGAATGGACGGACCCGAAGATCAGCAGCTCCACTTCCTCCTGAGACTCGATGTCGGGGAGTTTAGATTGGAACGTAAAGGTGTAAAAGAGCTCTCCGATATGAAAGTAAGTGACGGAGAGATAGGGGATGTCAGGGGGAGATGGATCGATGAGAATCTGCTCCCTGTCGGGTTCTCCTCGGTAGCGCCGGATGTGAAATGTTTGATTGCCGATGAAGAGTTCGCGGTTTTCTGTGAGACGGTAGCCCGCAGGGATGACGAGGGCTTCTCGAGCTTCTTCTATGAGCTGGCGCATGGGAGTGGCCGGATCCACTGCCACAAAATCCACATCAAAGGTGAGATCTCCCACTTGCGGGTTCAACCGAAAACTCCTCGGATCCGTGCGCTCCCAGAAATAGGGGATGGACAGGGAGATCTGAGAACCGGGGATGTCAAGCCTCTTCATAAAGTCTTTGGTCCTTCGCTCCTCGAGGAGCAGACCACTGGTGATGTCAAGCGTCCGGCTCTCTTCGTCATAGGAAGCACGCAAATCTGTGTAGCGGAGGAAGGGGGTCAGACTGACATAAAGGACACCGGCGTCAAATCGCGGTGGAAAATCCCAAGTTAATTCTTTACCATTAAGGGCATAGGTGATATGATGAGAACGAAATTTAATGAAGATATTGTCGCGAAATGCGATGACTTCTCCATCACTGGAAATATCGTATTGAATTCCCGTTTTTTGGAAAAACTCAGCCATTGGCGCAAGAAAGTTTCCCTGTTCGTCGACCAGGACTTGGTTCACGAAGAGCTTTGGTTCTCCGTTGATCCTAATGTCTGCAGGGGTCGTTTCTGATTGGGCAAATGTCTGCCCGGTGCATAACAGACACACAAAAATGATAAAAATGAAAGTTTTTTTCCACATGGCCATATTTGTATTCTATCAAACGCCGGAAGAGAAGGAAAGGGAGGAAGTGTGCAACCAAAGCTTGAAGAGCTGAAGATGGCGGAACTCCGCCAACTTGCAAAAGATAAAGGATTGAAGGGATGGAGTTCTCTGAACAAGGCACAATTTGTCGAGTTCCTGAAAGAGAATCTCAAACCCGCAGAAGAACCAAAAGAAGCGGAACCACCGAAAAAAGAGGTGAAGAAATCACCACCGAAAGCGACGACCAAGAAAGAACAGGAGCCTGCAACGCCTAAGAAAGAGGTGAAGAAGACCCCTTCGAAATCACAGGCAAAAAAAGAGCCGGAGCCTGAAGCACCGCTAAGGGAAGAAGCAAAAGAAGAGAAGCCGCAACAGAGGAAGAAACCTACTCGAGAGATGGCTTTCCGAGAAGGTGCCGACCATGTCGATGGTTTCCTGGAACTTGTCGATGGGAAGGACTTCGGGTTTCTACGCTTCAATAACTTTTCCTCTTCAGAAGAGGACGTCTATGTCTCTCCCAACTTTATCCGACTCTTTAATCTGCGAACGGGCGACAAGATCCAGGGAGATGCCAAAAGAAACCAGGACACCGACCGATTTCGCGCCCTCATCTACATTCGATCTGTCAATAATGACAATCCATCCAAATCCATTCATCGAAAGCGTTTTTCCGACCTGACACCTATTCATCCCAAAGAAAGACTGCTCCTGGAGAACAGCCGCATTGAACTTTCGACGCGTCTGATCGACCTGGTGAGCCCTGTGGGAAAAGGCCAGAGGGGTCTGATCGTCGCGCCTCCTAAGGCGGGGAAGACGATCCTCCTGCAAAATATAGCCAAGAGCATTGAAAAAAATCACCCGGAGGTGATTGTCATGGTGCTCCTGATTGATGAGCGTCCGGAAGAAGTGACTGAGATGAAGCGAAGCATTCACAGTGACGTCATCTCGTCAACCTTTGATGAGCTGCCCTCAAATCACTTACGGGTGGCTGACCTGGTGCTCGAGCGGGCCATGGGTCTTGCGGAGATGGGCAAAGACGTAGTCATTCTTCTCGACTCCATCACCCGGCTTGCCAGAGCTTTTAACTTAGAAACTGCCCCGAGTGGACGAACGCTCAGCGGTGGCCTCGATCCGGCGGCCCTCCATGGTCCCAAGCGCTTCTTCGGTGCGGCAAGATGCCTTGAAGAGGGAGGGAGCATCACCATCCTCGCAACGGCTCTCATCGAGACCGGCTCTCGCATGGATGAGGTGATCTTTGAGGAGTTTAAAGGGACCGGCAATATGGAACTTGTGCTCACCAGAGCCCTGTCGGAGCGCCGCATCTTCCCGGCTATCGATATCCCGAAAAGCGGCACACGACGTGAAGAACGTCTCCTGACACAAAAAGAGATGGAATTTGTCTGGAAGCTGCGCAGAAACTTCGGGGAGAGGGATCAGGCGACTCTACTAGAAGAGATGATCCACGACATGCTCCATACCCCCAATAACGACGAGTTCATGGATATCTTCAGTTTGGGCTGGTAATCACCCCAGCGTAGGAAGCGGCGTGCGGAGGATGAATTCCTGTGTGATGGCGTTCATCTCTTCGGGCGACTCTTTCATGCCGCTTTGCACCCAGCTTGTAAAGATGCCGACGCATCCGCTGGCGATATATTCATAGTAATAACTGAGTTTGGAGAGCTCCTGGGGAGAGACTTTATCGGAAAAGTCCTTCAGGAAGCTCTCTTTTCCTTTTTTATAGATGCGCATGACGATGTTGCGATCGCCCCCGCTACTGAGCGCCATGCTTGCAAAGTCTTTATTTTCCTGAATAAAGTGATATGTCTCTAAAAAGATACTCATATTTTGGTTGTCGGTGCCTCCAAGGAGGGAGTCATACCATTTGCCTTCTTCTTTAATGAAACGCTCCAGTTTGTCTTCGAAGGTTGTGTAGAGATCTTCCTCCAGTTGCTCATAGAAGTCGCGAAGATCCTGATAGTGGAGGTAGAAGGTGGAGCGGTTGATGCCGGAAAGATCGCACAACTCTTTTACGGTGATTTTTTCCAGCGGCTTGTTTTGAAGCAGGCGGGTCAGGGCTTCTCTCAGGAGTTTTTTTGTGCGAAGAACGCGTCGATCATAGGTTTGACTCATAAATACCTCCAAATATTGTATTTTTGTCATTATACTACAGGTAAACTACATGTGTCTAGTAATAGACATATGTGGTGTATATTGGTGTTTGCTTTGAAATCCCAAGTGTCTTACGATAGAGACCGGAGAAATATATGAACAGGATTGCCGGATGGATCGTCCGTTTTCGGAGATTCTTACTGATTTTCTTCGTCGTCATCAGCGTGATCTCAGGTCTCGCTGCGACGGCGGTAAAAGTAAATTACAGCTTGGCCGACTATGTGCCCGATGACGCTCCTTCTACACTGGCTATGCGCTTGATGGAGAAAGAGTTCGATCAGGCGATTCCCAATGTGCGCATGTATGTGCCCGATGTCTCGCCGGTGGAAGCTCTCGCTATCAAGCAGGAAGTGCTTCGGCTTCCCCATGTCACGGGCGTGCTGTGGCTCGATGATTTTTTGGATATGAAAGAACCCCTGGCCCTCCAGGACCCAAAAGTCATCGAGGGGTTTTATGACGGTGGCGCGCTGTTTCAGATTACGGCGGAACTGAAGAATGAGCAGTCGACGCTGAAAGAGTTACAGCGGATGGCCGGAGAAAAGGGCGCCGTGGAAGGCCAACTGGTCGACCAGGCCATGGTTCAGATGGCGGTCAATGCAGAGATCATCACGATCATGATCTTCATGATACCTCTGGGTACGTTGATTCTCATGTCTTCCACCCGATCCTGGCTTGAGCCGCTTCTGCTTCTTGCCACCATTGGCGTGGCGATCCTCATCAACATGGGGACCAATGTCTTCTTGCCAGAGGTATCGTTTATCACCCAGGCGGTGGCTGCCGTCCTTCAACTTGCTGTATCTATGGACTATGCCATCTTCCTGCTCCATGCCCGAGAGGAATATCTGGCAGCAGGTTATGACAATATCGAGTCGATGAAGCTTGCGATTGTGAAGAGCTCCAACGCTATCCTCGCTTCCTCCATGACGACGGTTCTCGGATTTCTCTCCCTTGTCTTTATGAGCTATAAGATCGGCTCTGACATGGGGATTGTCCTGGCAAAAGGCGTCGTCTTCAGCCTGATCGCCGTCATCTTCTTTATGCCGACGATGATACTGGCGATGGACAGGTCGCTCCAAAAGACGATGCACCGTCCGTTGCTTCCGACATTTTCGGGGCTTGGCAAGATCATCTCGAAAGCGGCTATCTGGCTCCTTCTGATGGGACTCCTCTTTCCTGTAGCCTTTCTTGCACAGAGTAAGAACGACTTCAAGTATGGGATGGACGACTACCAGGCGGAATCCAGGGAGGCGGCTGATCGGAAATTCATCCGAGACAATTTCGGAAAGTATTTATCGATGGCGATGATGGTGCCCAAAGGGGACTGGGGAAGAGAGTATGAACTGTACCAGGATCTCAGCTCCATGGAAGAAGTGATGGCGATTACTTCCTATCAGAGTCAGGTCGGTCGGCTTCTGCCTTCGGAATTACTTCCGAAAGAGCAGCTGTCGATGCTCTTGAGTGAAAACTACAGCCGGATAATTCTGACTGTTAATTCGGACAAAGAAGGCGATAAAGCCTTCGACCTGGTCGATCGAATCCGAGATATGGCTGAAAAATACTATGGCGACAAGTACTATCTGATCGGGGAAAGTGTCGTCATGCGCGACATGAAGACCAGCATCAACCGCGACAACCTGATTGTCAACGGACTGGCGGTCATCTCCGTCTGGCTGGTTCTTCTGATCAGCTTTAAATCTCTGAGCATCCCCTTTCTGTTGATCCTCACGATCGAAGCGAGCATCTGGGTCAACTTGGCAGTTCCCTACGTGATGGGTACAAAGCTCTCCTATATTGGCTATCTCATCGTCAGTACTGTGCAGCTCGGGGCCACCGTCGACTACGCCATTTTGTTTACGCAGCATTACCTGTCAAATCGGAAAAATCACGACAAGCACGAGGCGATTCGGCTGACGGTCAATCAGACCTTCACCACTCTTCTCACTCCGGCGCTGATTCTCACTCTAGCAGGAGCCATCCTATCGGTCGTCTCATCGATCGAAGTGGTGTCCCAGCTGGGGACGGTCCTCGGCCGCGGAGCCTTTCTGTCGTTTTTAATGGTCAACTTCTTCTTACCGGGGCTTCTCTACTTATTTGACCGATTGATTGAGAAGTCTACCTGGAAAGCGAAATTTTTACGGAGGTCCACATGAAGCGCATCATCAGCTTACTTCTCATCTTGCTGATGCTTCTTCCCTCAGCAGCTCTTGCATCGCCGCAGATCACTCTTCCACAGAAGGAAGAAGTAGTATATGGAAAGATGAACGCCTCAGGCTATGTAGACGAGGTGTTTATTGTCAATGCCTTTTTGAAGCAGGGGAGAGAGCTCTATGACTACGGGAACTATTCCGAAGTCTTAAATCTCACGGATACAGGAGTGATCCGCCACGGCTTCACGGAAGTCTATATTGAAACAGATGCGGAGGATTTCTTCTATCAGGGAAAGGTCCGCAATACGCTCATGCCATGGGATCTATCGATCCGCTATGAGCTTGACGGGCAGCCCTTTTCTCCCGAAGCACTCAAGGGACAGAGTGGCAACCTGAAGATCCAGGTGAAAGTCAGAAAAAACGAGGAGATCGATCCGGTCTTTTTCGACAACTATATGTTGCAACTTTCGTTTACCTTTGATCTGAAGTACTTTAGTGATATTGAAAGTGAAGGCGCCACGATTGCCTCCGCCGGTGAGTCAAAGGTAGTCAATCTGACCTCCCTACCCGGCAAGGATGGGGACTTCACCATCGAAGCGAAGGCGACAGACGCCCACCTGGGTCAGATCCAGGTCGTCGGTCTTCCCTTTGAACTCTTCATGGAGCTCCCCGACATCGGACAGTACACGAATGATCTCGTCCAACTCCAAAACGCGATTGCGATGATTGCAGGAGGTGTGAGTGAGTATATCGGCGGTGTGGGACAACTCAGCGACGCCGCGACGAAGCTTGAAGTGGGAGTGGATGAGCTCTACTCCAATATCGGAAAGATCCGCGAAGGCTATGAAGAGCTGCACGCCGGACATGTCCAATTCGACGAGGGACTCAAAGAGTACTCGGCAGGCATGCAGGAATTCAAGGTCGGCATGGATCAGCTCATCGGCGGCATTGGTGATTTCACCTCCGGTATTGATCAGCTGCGAGAGGGCAGTGCAGGTCTTGCAGACGGGCTGGCAACGCTTGCCAGTGAAGGCGACAAACTGGTCGCAGGTTCGGAGCAGATTCTCGCAGGTTTTCAGGCCATGGATGCGCTCATGGCGTTTCCGCTGAATCAGCAGGAACTCGACCTGCTCATCTCCATGCTGAAGACA
>CALFKA010000137.1 GCA_937880545.1 uncultured Clostridia bacterium
AGCGCGCGCTCTACCTGAGATTTGGCAAGGCATTGTGACATCGCAATTGACTCGTGGTATCATGTCTTTTAGGAGGATGATCATGAAAAGTATCGTAATTATTGAGGACCATCAGGTTCTAAGAGACTCCTTGACGCACCTCCTGGAAAGCAGGGGGGAATTCAAGGTAGTGGCTCAGAGTTCCCGCGCCTCGGACGCTTTCAGTCTGTGCAGAAGACATCAACCGGATATTCTGCTCATGGACATCATGACAGAAGACGGTGACGGACTGGAAGAAGCCATCCACATCAAAGATGCCATGCCGAAGCAGCGCATCTATCTTCTCAGCGGGCTGAAAGAGCCTGACCGTGTGGAAAGGGCGAAAGAAGCGGGCATCGACGGATATCTTCTGAAAGACCTGCCTGTTTCACAAATGCTAGCCAAACTTCGCCAACATGATAGCGAAGTATTCCCCAACCTGCGTGATTTAACCGATGAGATTCCGTTTGAGTTGACGCGCACGGAGCTTGCGATCCTGGAGCTTTTGGGAATGGGCTACAATGTGGATTCTGTCGCAGATCAGTTAAACTATTCTCCTCATACCATTAAAAAATATATCAGCCGCGCTTTACTCAAGAGTGGCTGTTCAAACCGGGCGATGTTGCTGGCTCAGCTGACCAAATCCGGGCATATCAATCCCTGGCGAAATCGTGCGAGCGAGCAAGAGTGAGGCGGATAAGAAATCCTTCTTCCGGTATCACTGCAAAAGTACCACCGATGCGCTGCATTTTCTCGCGCATCCCCTGGATTCCCATTCCTTCATCGTACTCTAGTTTATAGGCAGTGCCGTTATTAAGAATTTCTATCAGAATGAGATTGCCCTCTTCCTTCATCGCCATCTCCACATAATTTGCTCCTCCGTGGCGCACCGCATTGGTCGCTGCCTCGCGGAGGATGAGAAAGAGTGAGTGCTCTTGAAGATAACTGAGTGACGCTTTTCCAGTGATTACCAGTTCTACTCCTATATTTGCAAAAGCTGCGATCAGATTGGAAAAGACTTCTTCTTCGCGCATCAGCGCTCGTCTCTCCAACCTGTTAAGCAGTGAATTGATCATATCTACCAGCTCCTTCTTTGTGAGGGAGCTTTCTTGTTTTGCCGCCAGCGTTTCCACGGAGATCCCCACGATGGATAACTCCTGTGCGAGGACATCATGAATATGGCGTGCCATATTGGTTGCTTCTTCTGCCTGGAGTGATTTGTCGATGGTGGTAAGCATCTCCTCTACGATCTCATTGACTGCACTCAGAAGTTCCGAGTTTCCCTGAGTCTCTTCAAGCAACCTGCGATATTCGGTGACATCAGAAAAACTCCAAATGGTACAGACTCTTCCATGAAGAATCGTCTCCTGTGGCTCCATCTGATATTGTCTGCCGCGGGTGTCGGCGATGACAGTGGCTCCCGACCGATAGCTTTCGAGCCAGTCTCTTCCGCGTAGCTTCGGATCCGGCGCATGGGTGAAGATGTCTTCCATCATCGCATTGGAGAACAATTCTTCTCCATTATCTGCGACCGTCCAGAGTCCAAAAGGCGACAGGTGAAGCGCCTGCAGCATACTATAATCCGACTGGTGTTCTCGCAAAAAAAGACCAGAAATCACAAGATAATAGAGAAACCCAAAAAGCCAGAGGGTTGCCTGTGCAATCATCAGTGCGATATAGCCGCGGACTCCCATCAATAGATAGAACACCGGAAGCAGCAGGACCATGATAGCCACCCGGAAAAACAGAAGTACAGTCGTAAAGTCCCAGAGAAATCCTTTCGCAGCCGATCGCGCATAAAACATCCACAGATGAGTAAAAATGGGAACAATTAGCCATCCTGTCCAGTAACTCCAGATGCCGGGAACCCTCCCCATGCGTATGACGAGATAACCAAAGAATAGCTGGAAGGTAAATATAAGCACTGTCAGGAAGTTTACGAAAAAGTAGACTTTCCAGATGAGATTAAATCTCCCTCTCCAGCGGTAACCCATGAGAAAGATCGTAAAAATGCTGATCGGAATACAGCACAGGTAGACGAACAGCAAAACGAGGCGAAGATTCATGCCCAGAGCTTCAGACATGCGGCACCTCCAGTTTGACATCGAGGCTGACCTCTCCGTCTTCTTCTCGGATGCTCCATCCAGGAGATGTGTTGCTTTCCAGACGTTTCATCAGTTCTTCGTCATCTTCACCACTTAAGGTAAGAGCAATGCTTCCCTCTTCCCTCACGATCCCGTAAATCCATAGTTCCAGCTGCGATGTCAGGCGGGCGAGCTGTAAAAAAAAGCTCAGAATGGAGCGAGCGGCGGGATAACGAAAGTGTATACTCCGGGGGACTTCCAGATGTACCTGGTTCTTCCCCATCTGCATAATCTCTTCACACCACTGCCGAAGCACCGATGACTCGATGGGGTTTTCCTGAAGTTCAGCGACAGCGAGATTGCTTCGTCTTCTGATATAGGCACATAGAAGCCTGACTTCCTCTACTTCGGCATCTGTTATATTTCCTTCGTCCAGTTCTTCTATCTTCTGAGCCAGTTCGCGCAGCCAATCTGAAATCGACTCTTCGATGTTCGAGAGGATATTGAGCCGCATCTGGAACTGCTCCAATTCACGGTTCATTGCTCCTCTCTGCAGAAGAAGATCCTTCTTCATATGTAATTCTTCGAGCTGCTGGTCACGCCGCTGAAGAGCATCGACCCTATCCTTAATGTCCTCAAAGTAGACCAAGTAGCCACCGTGAAGGTCATAGCTTCGCCACTGATAGATTTTCTCAAGACCTCGGTCAAGGCGTTGCCATCCTGCTCCCAGCGCCTGAATGATCTCCTCAAGCTCCAAGTCGATAATAAAATCTGAGTAGTGCGTGACACCTGCTGAAACATAGCTTGGTCTGCCAGATTCACTGAGAATGAAAGCCAGTCTGTCCATCCTCTCAAAAATGAGACCACTCAAGGTGTTCATCACCGTCGGGGCCGAACGGAAGGAAATTTCCAGTAAAAACAGGTACGTAAAGAGAAGCAGTACGCCAATGAGCTGCTGCTGGAAAAAGTCAGTATTATTCATTCTTACGATAATCAATCCCATAAAGATCAGCTGGATTAGAATCAAGAAAACTTGACGTGACCATTTGCGAAATCGCCAAGTGCTCAACATACTCATGGTACCTGCAAAAAGTTTTCCGATGTTGAGAAACAGCAAGAAAAGCACAACTGGGTGTGTAATCGGATTTTCCCCCGGTGTGATGATAAGCAAATTGTGGTTTAGCGATGTCACCCCAAAGACAACAACCAACAGATCGAAAAGGACAATCATTCCCATCGTAACGCGAAATCTCTCGGAGGTCGTCGTGAGTTGTGTCGTCATAAGAAACCAATTCGAAAACAGGAGATGAAACAAATAGAGTCTGATAAATAAGATATTTTGGAAAGCATCGCTCCCGGTGATGCCTACCGTCATAAGACTCAGGAGAAGCCAGGTAATCATCACGGCGCCATTTACAGCCATGAAAAATCGCTCACTCCTCCTTGCCACACCCAAAAGGAGAGATCCGGACCATACAGAAACTAGGCATAATGCCAGGATCATCGTCAATCCATATCCATGTATGTAGAAAGTCTCCTGACTCCACAGGGCAATACTGCTGTCCATTTGTCACTCCTGTTAACAGTATACATGCAAAAAACGCCTGAATACAAGATTCAAGCGAAGAGATCAGATGAATAATATACATCCATTAAATATAGGGCGTGTGGCGGGGCTAGAAGACGCGTCTTGTGTCTTTGCTTCGAGTCGAGGATCTCTCTCGTTGCTTCTGCGGGGAGTCTTCCCCAGCCGACATGCAGGAGATACTGCACCAGGACCCTCGCCATACGATACAAGAATCCATCGGCAAAAAGGTCAAAGATAATTCTGTCATCTTTTTGATGGATTTCAATCGCCCAGAGATCTCGTCTCTTATCTCCTTCTCCTTTTCTGCGATTTGAGAAGGAAGAGAAGTCCTGCACACCCTTTAGATAGAAGACAGCCTTTTTCATTTCTTCCATATTTGGCGCTTCTTTTACATAGTGAACATAAGGTCTTTCGAAAAGCCGGTCATTTAGTGTACAGATATAGCGGTAGTGCTTTCCAATGGCGTCAAAGCGCGGATGGAAGCTTTCCGGGCAGTGTGTCAGTTGCTCCAACTTGATGTCTCGTGGGAGCATCTTGCGAAGCGCCCGTTTGAGTGCAGGAATTCCAATGGTCTGCGTTGACGAAAAGGAGGCCACTTGTCCCACCGCGTGGACGCCCGTATCGGTGCGTCCACTCGAGTGAAGAGTGATCTCTTCCCTGAATAAAATGCCAAGCACCTGTTCGAACTCTCCCTGTACTGTCCTTGTGTCCGGCTGTCGCTGATAGCCCGAGAAGTCCCTGCCATCATAACCAAATTTCATGACAACATTCATAGTTTTCCCAAGAGGAAGACGCCAGCAAAGAGTCCAATCAATATGAGATAGGCGATGGCGTCACGGTAAGTGTAGCGAAGCTCGTGGAGTCGGGTTCTGCCCGTTCCTCCGCGGTAACAACGCGCCTCCATGGCGCTTGCCAGGTCATCAGCACGCTTAAAGGATGCGATGAACAACGGCACCAAGAGCGGCACCAGAGCCTTTGCTCGCTTGATGAGTCTCCCTGACTCAAAATCTGCTCCCCTTGCCATCTGCGCCTTCATAATCTTATCCGTCTCTTCGAGAAGAGTGGGGATAAATCGCAGTGCTATTGACATCATCATCGCCACTTCATGGGCTGGAAAGCCAATCCTTTTAAACGGTGACAACAGCTTTTCAATCCCGTCTGTTAATTGGATTGGTGAGGACGTCAACGTCATCAGGCTGGTCCCCAGAATCAGAAGCGTCAGGCGGATCATCATCATAAAGGCGAGACGCAGCCCTTCATAGGTGATGCGAATGCGCCACCATTGAAAGATCGGTGTGCCCGGCGTAAAGAACAGGTTGATGGTAAAGGCAAACAGCAGGATAAACATAATGGAGCGAAGCCCGCGGATCATAAACTTCACCGGGACCTTGCTCAGAAGAATATTCATCAGCACAAAGAGCCCCAGCAACGCATACTGAATTGGGGTCTTCACAATAAAGGTGACGATAATAAAAAACATGGTTGCGGTCAGCTTGGTTCGTGGATCCAACCGATGCAAAACGGAATCCGCCGGGTAATACTGGCCAACCGTAATATCTCTAAGCATGGCGAACCACCTTTACAATGGCTTCCTGTGCTTCCTGGACAGTCGCGTAGTTGCGCGCAAAAGGTTTGCCGGCTTTTCTCAGTTCATACATGATGCGGCTGATAACCGGCACATCCATCCCGCACTCTTCAAAGAACTCCACGTCTTCAAAAGCTTCGGTTACCGGCTTATCCATCTTGATCTCACCGTCTTTCATGAGAATGATGCGACTTGAAATCGACGCAATTTCCTCCATAGAATGCGAGATGATGATCAGTGTGATATTTTTTTGTTTGTGAAGGGAGCGGAGTGTATCGAGGAGTTGACTTCTACCCAGTGGGTCAAGACCCGCCGTTGGTTCATCAAGCATGAGGACGCTCGGATTCATCGCCAGCACACCGGCGATGGCCACTCTTCGCTTCTGCCCTCCACTTATTTCAAAGGGAGATCGGTCTTTGAGTAACTCGTAGTCAAGCCCGATCAGCTCCATCGCTTCTTTTACTCGCAGATCCGCTTCCTCCTGAGAAAGTCCCAGGTTCAATGGACCAAAAGCGATGTCCTTTGCGATGGTTTCTTCAAAGAGCTGATATTCCGGGTACTGAAAGACAAGACCTACTTTTTTTCGCAGTTCGGAGAGGTTTTGCTTATCCCCTGTAATCTGAATGCCTTCTACTTCGAGTTCCCCCGATGTGGGGCGAAGGAGGCCATTGATATGCTGCAAGAGGGTAGATTTTCCGCTTCCCGTGGGGCCGATGATGCCAACGGCTTCACCATTTTCAATGTGAAGGGAAACGTCTTTTAACCCGAAAGTTGCAAACGTAGTCCCGGGATTATATTCATGTGATACGTTCTTTAGAGTAATGGACATAGCTCACTCACCAGTTCTTCCCGCTCGAGAATATCATCTGATATGGCGATCCCGTGCTTTCTGAGTTCATGGGCCAATTCGATGACCTGAGGAATCTCCATCTGGTAATCACGCAGTTCTTCTACTCGGGAGAAGATCTCCACAGGCGGTGCGTCCATGACGAGCTTCCCGTTGTCCATGACGAGCACTCTGTCAGCAAAGGTCGCTTCTTCCATAAAGTGCGTAATCAGGAGAATGGTCATCCCCTTCTCTGTGAGCCCTTCGATGGTTTCTATAACTTCTTTTCTTCCCTGTGGGTCGAGCATAGCGGTCGATTCATCCAGGACAATCATCTTAGGTTGCATGGCAAGCACGCCCGCGATGGCGATACGCTGCTTCTGACCACCCGAGAGCATATGGGGTGGACGCTTTCTAAACGCACTCATCCCCACCTGCTCAAGAGCTTCAGTGATACGCATCTCAATCTCCGCAGGCGCTACTCCCAGATTTTCGGGACCGAAAGCCACCTCTTCTTCCACAACCGTGGCAACAAGCTGGTTGTCAGGATTTTGAAACACCATCCCGACATTCTTTCGAATCTCCCAGGTGTATTCTTCTTCCTTCGTATTCATCCCCTCCACCCATACATCTCCCTCTGTCGGGATCAGCAGAGCGTTGAGGAGTTTGGCAAGGGTCGATTTGCCCGAGCCGTTGTGTCCTATAAGCACGACAAAACTCCCCTCATCGATCGTCAAAGTGACATTGTCGACAGCGGGGAACTCGTCGTCAGCATACGTGAAGGACACGTTCTCCAGGCGGATCATGCTTCCTCCATGGGAAAAAAGGGACAGATC
>CALFKA010000138.1 GCA_937880545.1 uncultured Clostridia bacterium
CGGGGTTTCCCTATTCGATTCCTCTCTACCGAAGAAGAGGCTGGGAGATTGTCTCTGACAAGATGAATTATCGCCTCCGTGATGATCAGCTTCCAAAGAATATCTCTGTGCCCGGTTACGTGCGAAGAGTGGAGTGGGATCACGAAGATCTCAAGAGACTTCACTCAGCCTTCGCCTCAAAGACGCACGGCTGTCTCTTTAGAAATGCCCTCGCCTGGGATGAATACTGGCGATGGGATGAAGACGACACGTCTGTCGCCATCTACTATAACAAGACACATGAGCCGACCGGCTACATGGTGTACCTTATCAAAGAAGATATCATGTACATCAAGGAAATGATCTATCTCACCACCGAAGCGTGGAAAGGGCTTCGCCGCTATATCAGCGCCCACGAGTCCATGGTCAACGAAGTGCGAGGCAGTAGCTATTTCAGTGAACCTACCGCCTTCAGCTATGAGGACAGCGATATCAAAGAATATATCCGCCCCTATATCATGGGACGCATCGTCGATGTGAAAAATTTTCTGAAAACCTTCCGCTGGAGTCCTCAGGCCAAAGGGAAGCTGACCCTTGTCATCAGCGATCCACTCCTCGAGTGGAACAATCTGCGCCTGAACCTTCACATCAAAAACCAGACCTGCGAATTCACAGATGAGGAAGCCGGCCATCTTGCAGAGCTCTCTATCGGCACCTTAACCACTTGGCTTCTTGGCTACAAAAAAGCCTCCCAGCTCCTGTACTTCGATCACTTGAAAACAAAAGAACGAACGGCACAGTTCATGGATACACTGGTTACACAGGAAAAACCTTATATCTCTGATTACATCTAAGCTCTTCTGTCACAAGGGGCGAGTAAGATGTGCCCTACAGACTATCAGGCATTTTACGACTTAAGTTCCTTTTAACGTGAGAAGGAGATACCTCATAATTCTCGATAAGCAAAGGAGAAAATCAACCCTATTTATCTTCTTTTGAGTTGTGCAAGCTCCTCAAAAACTGCAGAAACCATACAGAAGCGAGATTTCTTCCTCCATCAACAGACGACGGGAGAGGTCTCGTTTCTTTCGAGTTACTTAACCTCCATTAATATATATTTTTTTATTCACAGAAAAGATTTATTATTTACACAATATATGCTATGGTTTTATTTAGATATCACTTTAAGAAATGGAGGTTCTCTTATGAAAGAAACGAAGTCGACACCCTATGTCCCTGCAGAAGCAAACATGAAGGAGATTAGCTGGCTTTCTGTTATCACCGGCATTATCCTTCTTGTATTCTTCGGGGCAGCCAACGCCTATCTTGGCCTGAAAGTTGGCATGACAGTCAGCGCGTCCATTCCAGCCGCTGTCATGAGCATGGCCGTACTGAAAGGAATTCTCAACAAAGGGAATATCCTCGAGAACAATATTGCACAGACCATCGCCTCTACGGGTGAGGCCGTTGCTGCAGGTGTTGTTTTCAGTGTACCTGCACTTTTTATGCTTGATTACGCACCAGCCCTGATGCTGGTGAGCCTGATTGCCCTTTTCGGTGGCATCATTGGAATTGTGGGCATGGTCATTTTTCGCCGCTATCTTATTATTGATTCAAGCAAAGAACTGCACTATCCAGAAGGCGTTGCCTGCGCTGAGATCCTGATCGCAGGAGACCAAGGGGGAGTCAGTGCAAAACAGGTCTTCCGCGGCGGACTCATTGGGGCAGCTTTCCGCTTTGTTCAGGGAGGCTTCATGCTCTTTCCCGAGTCCATTGAAGCAGCTATTCCCATGCTTCCGGGAGGAGTCATTGGGATGGATGCACTTCCCTCACTGGCGGGCGTGGGCTACTTGATCGGGCTCGAGGTCTCGGGCATCATGCTTGCGGGCGGTCTCCTTGCCTGGGTCGTGATCATTCCCCTGATCTACTTTGTCGGCTCTCAGATCCCTACAGCGCTTTATCCTGCGCTAGAACCAATTATGGAACTCGGGGTCTGGGGAATCTGGGAAAACTACATACAGTATATTGGTGCGGGCGTCCTTACGGTCGGCGGCATCTTTGAATTTGCCAAGGCACTTCCGGTCATCAAAGACTCGATCCGGGGCATTTTCCAGAGCACCAAAGGCAGTAAAGGCACAGGTCTTCGCACAGACAGAGACCTCAGTGGTCGCACTCTAACCATTCTCTTCGTCGGTTCCATACTTGCCATTTGGCTGCTCCCCGCCTTTCCCGTCAACCTCTTGGGAGCTTTCCTCGTCGCCTTCTTTGGTTTCCTCTTCACTTCGATTTCATCAAGGATTGTCGGCGTTGTCGGCTCAAGCTCCAATCCCGTCTCCGGCATGACGATTGCCACGATCTTCTTCTCTTCCATCCTCTTCCGTGCCATCGGGTTTACCGGACAGGAAGGCATGGTAGCCACCGTCATCATCGGCTCTATCGTCACCGTTGCTGCCTGTACTGCGGGAGACATTTCTCAGGACTTAAAGACCGGTTATCTCGTAGGCGCCTCGCCTCGCAATCAGCAGATTATGGAGATCCTTGGCGGAGTCGTCTTTGCCGGCATGAGCGGATTTGTTCTCAGCCTTCTCCATGGCGCCTATACCATCGGCTCCGCAGCACTTCCGGCTCCTGCCACATCTGTCATCGCCGTGCTTGTGAAAGGTATCTTCAGCGGAAATCTGCCCTGGTCACTGATCATTATCGGGGCAGCCATCGGAATTACCTGTGAGTTGATGGGAATCGCCTCTCTTCCCTTTGCCATCGGCGTCTATCTTCCTGTTCACCTGTCGGTTCCCGTCTATATCGGTGGCCTCATTCGCCACTTTGTTGATAAGCGGGGCAGAGATCAGCGTCACGGAACCCTTTACTCTTCAGGTCTGGTCGCAGGCGATGCGATCATGGGGATTGTCATTGCCATCCTGACGACGACCGGTGTTCACGGTGTCATCGCCTTTGGCGAAGGTCTCCTTCCTGCTCCTGACCTGATTACACTTGGACTCATGGTGCTCGTCTTCCTTGGCATCTGGCGCTCAACAAGAAAGTCGGTGGCATAAATGAAGACTATCGCAACCTTTTCTATTGTCGCAAGAGACCCGGATACGCAGGAGCTGGGCGTTGCCGTACAGTCAAAATTTCTGGCTGTTGGCTCT